>DATFMK010000714.1:0-12828 GCA_035267005.1 Balneolales bacterium | reverse complement strand
AAGGTTATCATAATTCCCCAACCCCAAAGGGGTTGAATCTTATCGATATTTTGGGCTTTAAAACGCTTTAGCCCGAATTATTCACGTAAGCTATAAGGATCAATACCTATCATATTGAAAGAACAATATCTTGTAAAAAATAAGGGTTTCCTCAAATTTGAGGAGTCTAAAAAGAGCTGCGAATTGTTGCCGTGCTCTGCGTTGATTTTAAAAATGCTTAATCAAGGTATCCTTACACGTTTCATGCGCATTTTTAATCCCGAGCTTTCGGAACACAACAAAATTTCTTGGTGAATAATCCGGGTTAGTTAAGCGTCCTCTAATAAATAAGAAAAATCCTTGTATAATTTCTTAATCTTGGGACCAATAATAAACGAGCAATAAGGTTGGCTCCTGTGATTGTTGAAATAATCTTGATGATAATCCTCTGCTTCATAAAAATTGGAATATGGAGCAATTTCTGTAACTATCGGATTTTTCCATAAATCCGTTCGATCATATTCTGATTTTAATTTTTCGGCAATATTTTTCTGCTCATTATTGGTATAAAAAACCACGGATCGATATTGGGTTCCAATATCAGCTCCTTGCCTGTTAGGAGTCGTTGGATCATGAACATGCCAAAAAACTTTGAGTAAATCTTCGAATGATATAACAGACGGATTGAATTCAATTTGTGCCACCTCGGCATGTCCCGTACGGCCGCTGCAGACTTCTTCATAACCCGGGTGTTCCACATGACCTCCGGCATAACCCGGTTTTACAGTGATCACGCCTTTTAAACGTTGAAAAATGGCTTCGGTACACCAAAAACAACCGGCTCCCAATATCGCTATCTCATTTGTCGTTTTATTCTGATTATCCTGCATACAAACTACCCATCCGTTTTTCTGATTCCATTGTAAATTTTAAGGAATTCAACAGATTGTTGGCGTCAAACGTTCGTGTTTTACGAATCTTAACCATATAATAGTCCTATATTCCGATAGAATTTGAACGGTACGGATTCATTTATCATTTAATTAACAAAAGAAATTTAGAAATAAAATCAATTACTAAACGCTGTATGATAACGAAAACCAAAGAAACGACGACACTCGAAAATGGCGTAGAGATGCCGCTTTTAGGTTTGGGAACCTATTTGGCAGAACCCGGCGAAGTTGAAGGAGCTATACAGTCGGCTCTGGAAATCGGGTATAGAAGTATAGATACCGCTACGCTCTATCAGAATGAGGAAAGTATTGGTAACGCTTTAAAAGAAGCTTCGGTCTCAAGAGAAGATATCTTTTTAACATCAAAAGTTTGGAATTCAGATCAAGGTTACGATAATACCTTAAAAGCTTTTGATCATAGTTTACAAAAATTAGGAACCGATTATCTGGATCTTTACCTCATCCACTGGCCTGTTAAAGGTAAATTCATCGATACCTGGAAAGCCCTCGAAAAATTATATGATGAAGAACGGGTTCGGGCTATCGGTGTCAGTAATTTTTTGGTCCATCATCTTGAGAAATTGATGGAAAAGTCTGAAGTCAAGCCGATGGTTAATCAGGTGGAATTTCATCCACGGCTCGTACAAAAAGATCTGATGCTTTATTGCATCGAACATAATATCCAACAGGAAGCCTGGAGTCCGATTATGAAAGGCCGTGTAAATGATATCGCCATATTAAAAGAAATGGCAGAAAAACATCACAAGACCCCGGCTCAAATCGTTTTACGTTGGGATATTCAGCATGGTATTGTAACGATTCCTAAATCGGTACATCGTGAACGTATTCAGGAAAATTTCAATATCTTCGATTTCGAGCTATCAGAAGATGAAATGGCAAAAATTGATATGCTGGATCAACACGACCGTATCGGACCAGATCCGGATCATGTCAATTTTTAAAATGATTTTTTAATGATTGAATACAAAAGGCACTGATTGTTTGATCCGTGCCTTTTGTAATATTTTACTTTGCCCTTTTATCATTTTGTTTTTCATTTGGATTCAAAATAAAATAAGAAGTAAAGGCAAACCATAAATAAGTATACCACTCCGGAAATGTCAGTCTTTCAGCGGTTATCAATCGCTTCATCCCTAAAGAGAATAATAAGATAGGAAATGCATCATTTAATCCCATCACACCACCGGAGGTCTTCTTTAATTGGTTATTAAAACCCCGAAAAGCCGTTCTTATTTCGCCGGATATACTTTTTGTATGATGATTTGAATGATTTATAGCCATTTCGTATAAATCATCCAAACCCCATCCCTCTGGTAAAATACCCGATGAAGAAATCTGTTGTGCCCATTCTTTAAGTTCATGCATCTTCGATTGATCATATATTAAAAGAATGCTGCCGGTCTTCCGATTGATTTCACATTTTTGAATAAAAGAAATATCCGACACACTTTTTTGAATGGAATCGGCCATCTCTGGATTATGCTTTAATTGCCGTGTCCGTAATCGTATACGACCGGGAATTAAATGCGCTATTTCAATCTGCTCCAGATCTATGGTGGTACCATAAATATTTAGTAACTTCATAATCTTTTTAAAGTTAATACTTAAGGTTTCTCTCTAATTTCCATTCGAACTTCCGCCATTAGATCTTCAAAATCTTCCCCAACTACAGCCGCCATTTCTTTGATATGCTCACCGATTTTCACTCCGCCTTTGATAACTTCTCTTCTAATAGGCCTAAACCGCTTTATTACCAGCGGGACAGACATGAGCACGCCCAATCCAATAATCTTTTTAATCATAGTTACATCTCCTCGGTAAATAATATTTACTAATGATTTGTTTCCCCATATCCTTATTTATTATCAATCATTTCCCTGCTAACAAATATCTAAGGTAATCCCTTACAATATATTAGACTTACAGCTGTGTAACTGTGAATTAGTAAAATCTTAATATTAAATATTAGATCAACTGATTCATAAGAAAAAGCCCGTTTTGTTAAATTTTGGTTATATATTTGTAAAATTAATATTAACAGGCCTCTATAGACTTAATTTATAATATAAAAATCGATAAAACAGTAAAAATTTAAAAGGAGTTTAATATGTCGTTAATAGAAAATATCGGAGAATCAATGACAGAAGGAGTTGGAGGAATCTTTGCAGGTATCGGTGTGGTTCTTGTCGCGCCACTTCTTATTTCATCCCTGCGCCCGGTTACTAAAGAAGCAATAAAAGCCGGAATTTATGTTTCCGATAAAGTTAAAGAATTTACCGCTGAGACCGGAGAACAGGTCGCTGATCTGGTAGCTGAGGCTAAAGCGGAAATGAAGGAACCGGCTAAAAAATCAACCAAAAGTCAGACGTCAAAGAATTAGGTAGCATTCTGATAAAAACATACCACTGATGATCACAGATTTAGAGCTTGTTCATTTTATACCCGGTCGTATTCGATTAAAAGATCCTTCATTTAAAAAAAATGATGAAATCCGTGATAAAGTTGAATCGTATCGAAAATATATACCTGTAATTCAGACGGTAACGATTAACACCTTAACAGGTAGTTTATTAATCACTTATGATCATACAAAACGAAAGGAAATTACCAGCCTTTTGCAGAAGGCTCGATTCTTCGGTTATCTGCCCGGTCAATTTGACACCGGGTTGATCACGGATATTTTGTGTGGGGATGTGGCTCCGGAAGAACTCATTTCCAAAAATGGGATGAGGGATGTGTTATCCAAGCAATTGTTTTATAATCTGACGGATATGGAAAGTTCTACGGAATATGTTCGTGAAATGACCACTTCTGTACTTTGGTATATCGGGTTACGAGCTCTGACCGTCTCTGTGGTCTATCCGGTTTACCCCCTGGTTGATTATGCATGGGTGGGGTATAGCACCTTATCCGCTTTAAGCAGAGTGAAAAGGCCGGGATTTTCATTATCTAATATTGCTCCGGCAACCCATACGAATTAACAGAATTATTCTTATAAATTTGTCATAAAATCGATTATCATGAACCCCATTCATTGTCATATTATTCATCAGATAGATAATCGTGTGCGGTTTCATGTTCCCGAATTTAAATTAGAAACAGCGTTGACGGATCAGCTGGAAAACATGCTGCTACATACCGATGGCATTTCATCGGTACGATTAAATCTGGCTTGCTCCTCATTAATCGTCTATTTCGATCCGGCCATATGGTCGCCGGTAAAATTGGAATCCTTCCTGAATAATCTGGATGATCAGGAATTACAATCCGTGCCCATCAGAGACAATCATCAGGTGATAAGCGATGAGGAGACTCAAAATACCAACAAGGAACTCATCTACTCCGCATTAGCATTTCTAACCGGCTGGTTTATGGGTCCGACAGCTTTGCCACTGACCGCCCTTTTATTATATGCCGGAACCAAATCAATGTTTAAACGGGCTTATTATATTCTCACCCGGCAAAACAGCCTGAATGTCGATGTTTTGGATGCATCCGCTACCACGATTCTTACCTTGCAGGGACAATTACCCACTGCCGCATTTATGGTCTGGTTCGTCAATTTAGCTGATTATATACGTAATGCCACAGTGGCTCATTCCCAAAAAGCAATCTCAGAAATGCTGGAATTCCAGGAAAAAACAGCCTGGCTGGTTAACGAGGATAAACGAAAACAAATTCCAATAAATGAAGTACAGAAGGGAGATATGCTGGTCGTTTATCCCGGTGAAATGGTTCCTGTCGATGGTTCGGTGATTTCTGGTTTTGCCACCGTCGATCAGCGTGCGCTTACAGGAGAATCGAAACCGATCTCAAAAAAAATTGGTGATGTCATTTATGCCGGAACCGTTGTCATTGAAGGAAAAGTCTATTTCAAAGCCGAACACCTCTCCGATGATACCGAGATGGCGAAAATCGTCCGTTTGGTTCAAAATGCACCCACACACGATACCCGTGTACAAAATTACGCCGAAAAATGGGCCAACAAATTGGTTCCTTACAGCTTTGCGGGAGCAGGAACCGCGGCTATTATAGAACGTAGTTTCCGGCGTACGGCATCCATACTGATTATCGATTACGGAACGGGCATTCGTATCGCGGCGCCAACGACGATTCTGGCAACGATGACCAAAGCGGCACACAACGGAATCCTGATTAAAGGTGGTCGGCATATCGAAATGCTGGCTGGAATTGACGCAGTTGTACTGGACAAGACGGGAACGCTAACTACGGGCATTCCTGAAATCAAGGAAATTATCACCTATAAAAACGGAGATATTCATTCAACAGATGAAATCCTGGCACTGGCGGCAGCCGCTGAGCAACGTTTGCACCACCCATCCGCCGAAGCTATCGTTTCCGAAGCCAAAAAACGGGGATTAGTGATACCCAACAGGAAAACATCCGATTATACGATCGGTTCAGGAATTGAAGCGTCAGTAAATGGATATACGGTTCATGTTGGAAACTACAATTACCTGAAAAAGAAACAAATTGAGCTTCAACCGGTTACTAAACAGGATTTGCATGTCATTGAAGAACAGATTTTATCGCCATTGCTGGTAGCCTGCGACGGGGAAGTTATCGGTATATTAGGTTTGGAGGACCCGATTCATCCGGAGGCGGCTCAAACCATCAAAAATCTGCGTGCGATCGGTATCAAGGAAATAGTCATGTTGACCGGTGATCAGGAATTTGTTGCTAAAAAAGTTGCGAATTCGCTGGGAATTACCCGATATATTTCTAAGGCTCAGCCCGAACAAAAAATGAATATTGTTAAGCAATTACAGAAACAAGGATATAAAGTGGCGGTTGTGGGAGATGGCATTAACGATTCACCGGCATTGGCTCAGGCAGATGTTGGAATTGCAGTTCACAACAGTACGGATGTAGCCAAAGAAATTGCCCACGTGGTGTTACATGATAACGATTTAAATAAAATTTATAAGGCGATATTAGTTTCCAGGGAAGGGATGGATTTGATTGAACAAAATTGGAAACTCATTTCGTGGCCCAACACCTTAGCGTTGGGATTGGTATTCACGGGGTTAATTGGCCCGGTTGCTTCGACGGTAATTAGCAACGGTTCCGCGATAATCGCGGCGATGAACGCGCTCCGGCCAATCTGGAATACCCAGATTGAGGTTAAAGCAGAGCCACTATAGCGCGTTCGGCAGCTATTTCCATAGCTTTATAAAGGACGGTTTTGACGATCTCGTTTGTCGGAATGTTCACATTTGGAGTATCCGCGACGCCGGTTTTTATTTCATTATTATTAACCAATTCGATGGTTTCAAATACCCTGTTTTTGTGCAAATATCCGAGAATCAGATCGGCATTGATAACATTCACGTCGTAATGAACGACCAGGCTGCCGGTGACATCATTTGCTTTTACCTCAGTGATTCCTTCTAATTGATGTAAAAGGGAGGTAATCCGGATGGCTTCAATGCTATCTCCTTTAAGCCGACCAACCTTTAACCGTATTCTGCCGTCTATACTATGTTTTAAAGTTGCTACATTCATAAGCATTCGTATTACTTCTTAATCCACGATAATAATAAAAAGTAATTGTTAAGATAAGATTATCTGAATGTTAATTTTTCTTAATATAGGCATAATATAATGTATTGTAATGCATTAGGTCGTAGTAAAATGATACAAATCTTACTTCCTAAGAGGAGGAGGAAAATCGGTTAACGCCTTTTTTTGAATCAATTATTCAATCATTTCGACTTATAAGCCGTTCGTATAATGTGAAGATTTAATATAGTCTTGGTTTTTAGAACGCAGATAATGCGGATTTTCGCAGATTGAGAATTTAACCACAGAGGAAACAAACAGATTTTACACAGAGATGCGCAGGGTAATTAAACTATGTGATCGTCTCCGTGTAATAACTCTGTGATCTTTGTGGTTCCATTAAACAGCTTAAAATCTTCACTCAAAAATGAGTAAATTACAGGGCCAAAACAATTTGTCAATCATAACAAAAATGAACACGATCGTACATGCCCATAACCAATAAGGATGTCGCCAGAAAACTCGAAGAAATCGGAATTATGATGCGGCTGGCCGGGAAGAATGAATTCCGCGCCATCGCTTTTGACCGTGCCGCCCGGACTATCGAAAATCTTCAGAAACCGATCACCGAATATATCGACAACAAAACCCTGACCGATCTGAAAGGTATCGGCAAGGCGATATCTGAGGACATTTACGCCTATGTGGATACCGGCGAGATCCCGGTTTTGGAGGATTTGAAAGAACGGGTCCCAAAAGGGTTGGTACAATGGCTCAATATCTCCGGACTCGGACCCAAAAATATCGCTAAGATTCATCAGGCGCTGAATATCACTACAATTGAAGAATTAAAGGAGAAATGTAAGGACGGTTCGGTCGCTAAATTACCGGGTTTAGGGAAAAAGTCGGCGGAAAAGATCGTAAAATCGATCGAATGGATGGAGCAATATTCCGAACGTTGTTTACTCAATGAAGCGATGGATGTGGCCGATCCGATGTTTAATTATTTGAAAGAATTGGACGGTGTGCAACACATCTCAATCGCCGGATCGCTGCGCCGCCGAAAGGAAACCATTGGGGATATTGATATTCTGATTGGTGCCGATCTTAAAGATGCACCCGCCCTATTTGACGCTTTTACCACTCATCCCAGAGTAACTGAAGTTTTGGGAAAAGGAGAGACCAAAAGCTCGGTCCGAACTGAAGAAGGACGTCAGGTTGATCTTCGTATCGTAAAACCGGAACAATTTCCCGCCGCGTTGATGTATTTCACCGGCAGCAAAGAACATAATGTAGTGATGCGTCAACGGGCTCGTGAACGCGGTATGGCATTAAATGAATATGGATTATTTAAGCTGGATGACAAAGGAAATACCGATTTTGATCAGCCGGTCCCCTATTCTTCCGAAACCGATATTTTTGAAAAATTGGGGCTGCATTTTATTCCGCCTGAACTGCGGGAAGACATGGGCGAATTCAAATTTTTTGAGGAACATGAAGATGCCCATTTATTGGAATTGTCGGATATCCGCGGAGTCATTCACGCCCATAGCACGTACAGCGACGGAAAGTATTCCATCCGGGAAATGGCCGAAGCCTGCATGGAACGTGGTTATGAATATCTGGGAATCAGCGATCATTCACAAACTGCCGCTTACGCCAACGGACTCACCGAAAAACGGTTGAAACAGCAATGGGATGAGATCGACGATCTCAATGAAACGTTTAAAAAAGAGGGGAATAATTTCCGTATTCTGAAAGGGATTGAATCGGATATTTTAGCCGACGGGAGTTTGGATTATCCGGATGAGATCCTCAGTCAGTTCGATTTTGTGATTGTGAGCACTCATTTTGCATTGGAAATGGATCATAAGAAAATCATGCGACGCATCAAAAATGCCATTGCCAATCCCTACACCTGTATTTTGGGTCACCCTACCGGACGCCTGCTGCTCAAGCGCGAAGCCGGACATATGGATATGAATGAAATTGTAGCATACGCCGCTAAGCATAACGTAGCCATTGAGATCAACGCCAATCCCCACCGCTTGGATCTGGACTGGCGGCTGGGAAACAAAGCGCGGGAAGTCGGACTGATGTCATCCATCAATCCCGACGCGCATTCCATCGAAGGCATAGATGACATAAAATACGGCGTCTACATCGCCCGCAAAGCACGTTTCAGCAAAGACATGATTTTAAACGCCAAACCGGTAGATGAGTTGATGAAGTGGTTTAAAGAACGACAAAAGTAGATAAAGGGCGATCAATCCATATCCAATCTTTTTCCATTTAGAGAAAAGCTAAAGAATCTGAACCCAATATTAAATTAGACCAGGCAGGTTTTGAAAACCTGCCTGGTCTTTATTGGTTAATGGAAATAATAACTTTTGAAAATATTTTAGATCCGAAGATCCAAAATATAATTTCGTGCAATTATGATGATGATTATTAGCCCAACATCTAATAATCAAAATATCCCAATATCTCATTTTTAAACGTATCATAAACAATGCTTGAATAATTAAGACCTTCCAAATATATTATAATCAGAATAGAAACTTCAGATTCAATAATTACTTATATATACCCGGAAGGAGGATTAAGTTATTATATGAAATCGGGTATTATACTTATGATTTTTTCGATTGGCTTATTTCTATTTGGGTGTAAAAATAATGGGGAAAGTACTCATATTAAAACTTTTCCCAATGCGGGAAATTATCCACTTTTAACCATATCCTCACTTAAAGATTCAGTCTCTGTACCGGATACCTTAAATGTTCGGGCTTATGTGGTGAATAAATCGATCTGTCCGCGTAATATGTATTGTTATTTACCGGATGGGATCTTCATATCAAATATTGCGAAACAAGATACGAGTGCCTATCAACCTTTTTTGGCGTTAACAGATCCGAATGAATTTTCAAAAGGTATCCCTTACCTGATGTCGGTTAAAGTTATCGAAACGGGAGTCATTGATTCAAGAACCGGTAATAAAGTTCGAAGAATAGATTTGCTCGGATATAACATTGTCAATTAATAGGATAGCCTTTTTACTGATTTTAAATAATGGAATTGAACATTAATAATGATACAAACTTTTTATTGTTATGAAATATAATACACCACTTTTATTGTTATTATTATTGGCTTTAAGTGCTTGCAATTTGGAAGGAACTCACACAAAAAAAACACAATCAACAGGAATTATCGGTCAATGGCAATGGGTTGAAACGACGGGTGGATTCGCAGGCATAACGGATAAACCGGATGTTTTGGGCTATCCCATGGTTATCATGAATTTCTCATCATCTAATCGATATTCTGTAGTTCGAAATGACACCTTAGTGCGGACCGGGACCTTTACTTTGAGCAAGCAAAATAATAAGGAGATACTGAAAATGACCCCATCGGATACATCTTTTTCGTATAATCCTACAGAAGAGGTTACTTATAAAGGTAATGATACGCTGATTTTGATGGATCGATGCTACGATTGTTTTATAACAACTTATATACGGATAAATTAGGTCGGTGATGAAGATCAATGAAAAAGCTATTTCTTTTTATATCGTTCTCCATATTTTTTCTACCCTTAAGAAGTCAGGCACAACATAACTTAAGGCTATCTGCGGGGAGTGGTGCCTTCATCTCCAATATCGATCATTGGAAATTACCTTATTGGGATAATGGATATGAGTTTCACGTTGGGGCAGATTATAGAATCAATGATCAGATTTATCTGTTTTTAAAAACATCGTATCAAAAGATGTTATACGATAATGGACACGTCGCTATTGTTGAACCTATGGTGGTGGGTTATCACTCAAGTATTAAAGGCGAAAACAGTACTCTTATTGACATATCGACCGGAACAAAATTATATATGACTCGTGCATTTGTGAGTCCATACCTGGCTTTTGGTGCGGGCGTGTTGTTTATCCATCAGGGGAAAATATTGGTTCATAATTGGATAGGCGCTTACAAAACCGGTTCTGATAATTTATATGATAACACCGGACAAAAATATCAGCTGGGGGAAGTGAATTTTGGGATGGGGATGGAATTCGCGATTCTTCATCAACTTCATCTGGATTTTAACATTAAAATCATACGTGCTTTTTATGGACCTATTTACGTGCCGGTTACAACATCCTTAATCTTTAAACTTTGACTCAACCTTGTTATAGAACGCAGATGACGCAGACGATGCGGATTTTCACGGATTAATTTATAACCACAGAGCACACAGAGATATTACACTGAGTATGTGACACTGTACCTCGTTCCCAACGTCCCGTTGGGAATGCTAAACTTGAAACTCCGTTTCATCTATTCATCGGAACGTTATTCAAAAAAATTAAATCGTCCATCGTCATTAAGTTGTACATTTCTATTTTATAAATACCTTATTTAACGTGAGTTCGAGATAAATCCCTATTTAAAACAGCGTTTTGGAATGAATAGGTTACTTTGAAGATTTCTCCCTCCGCTCGAAATGAAGCGAATGGACGTAGATAATGTAGATGGTTAACAAATATCACTCAAAGGCGTCATCTCTAACCCACTTTTTGGGTGAGAGATCTTACAAGCGTGGATAGGAAACAAAATAAGTAGAAAATTATATCGAATTCACGTTATTTAATACACAGCCGTTGCTTATCGACATATCTCCTTAAACCCTTTCACAACCGATAACATACCATTAACCGGAATTGAACGGTTTTGATGGTATCCAAATAAACTTGTCGGGATGCGATATCGGTTAACCCGTACCACCCGGAGACTTGCAGACCGATATTTCGCCAGATAGTTCGTTTAATTTTTGCCCCGGCCATCCAGGAGTGTTTGTTAATCAGAAAATTTATTGAATTTCTTTCCCAGTGAGCGTTTTGATTAGAATTTGATAATAATGTCCCATGTGAATAACTATACCGGGTCAGGTAGGTATCGTATCGAACCCCGGCTCCTATCACATAATGTAGCATATTGATATTTACAAACAATCCTGGTGAAAGCGTTCTGAACAAAATTCGATCCTGATAACCATTCGGTTTCTTATTACTCTCTCCACCGGTCTGATTATAACTAATAAAAGGTTCAACACTTAGTAATTTGACAAACGGCAGATGAACATCGAGTCCTAACTGAACAGCAGGTAGAAGTTGAAAGTGCGTTCGATTCTCATCTTTAGCCGGTATGGTAATGGATGTATTTGATCCATTCGAAAACTCATATTGATCGGTATGTAAATTGAGTTGATTGTAGGTGAATCCACCTTCGATTTCCAGATGAGCGTCATTAAATATTTGAGCAAAACAATTTCCTGTTGATAACAGGATAACACTTATTAATAATACACTTGGTACGAATAGCCTAAATAGTTTCATAATTATGGTAACTGGTTTATAATAAGTATTATATAAACTATTAAATTTTCCTATTTCTTCAAGTCTTTAAAACTTATAGATGGATTTTCTGATATTGCATAAACAGCGTAATAACTAATTAGTTACATTGAGCTCTCAGCGATCAGCAGTAGCTCATAGAAGCTGAGCGTTGAATGCTGACAGCCGGAAGCAACACTCAACCATTTGCCATTAATCACTTTTTTAATAAATTATAAATAAGGAAAATGTGCAGTTAAAACTATATTTTTAATTAATTTATAAGTGTCGTGGAAGATGCCCGGCAGGATATTCACTTTTGTCAATCTCCGGATGGCACGCGAATTGCCTATGCCACATCCGGCGTGGGACCTCCTCTGGTCAGAGTAGCCAACTGGTTAACTCATCTTGAACTGGACTGGAAGAGTACAATTTGGTCACATTGGTTTCAGGAACTCTCACGAAATAATACGCTCATACGCTATGATTTACGCGGTTCCGGTTTGTCCGACCGAAATGTGGATGATCTAACTATGGATGCCTGGGTTCAGGATCTGGAATCCATTGTTGATGACTTAGATATTAAATCATTTGATCTTTTTGGATTATGTCAGGGTGGCGCTATCGCTATGGCTTATGCCGTTAAACATCCGGAAAAGGTAAGACGTCTCATCTTATTTGGCAGTTACAGCAAAGGTGGATTGGCCGAAGGGGTTCCTGAAGTTTACAAACAGGAAGCGGAAGCTCTGACTAGAATGATACAAGTGGGATGGGGACGCGATGCTTCAGCATTTCGTAAGGTTTTTGCCGATCTTTTGATGCCCGGTGGTTCCGAAGAAGATCGGAATTGGCTCGCCGAATTGGAACATATAACCGTTACCCCGGAGATGGCTGTACGACTTTGGAGAGCCTTTCATTATATTGATGTTCGTCATTGTCTTAAAAAAATAAAAGCCAAGACA
>DATFMK010000713.1:0-8883 GCA_035267005.1 Balneolales bacterium | reverse complement strand
AATTCGCATTTTGGACGATTTAGTATAAAGTTTGAGAGAGCTAATCCAACATCTTAAACGAACCTCACGTTAAGCTATATACCAGCCATACATCTAAAGGACTTTTTTACTTTTGATTTGATCATCCTTCATTCCGGATATTAGGGAAATCATTATTAAGCTATTTAACATAAGTTCGAAATAATAATATGTATAAATATAGATTTATTATATTTCATATCAACGTTTAGTAGATCTCTCACCCAAAAAGCGGGTTCGAGATGACGCCATTGCCTGATATTTTTAATCTTACCGTCATTTATTACCCTTGCGCGTCATTTCGAACGGATTGAGAAATCTTCTGAGTTTAATATCTTATCAAAAATTGTTTTTAGAAATTTTTCTGATATTCTACTTTTAAACAACGATTTTCAACATATTCGAAGCCCGCTTCTTCTGCCTGACGTTTGGCTAAATCCGATGAAACCCCAAACTGAGTCCAGATAACAGGTTTGTGTTTTGATTTCCCGAAACGATCAATAGCATCATCTACCACTTTCTCTGTATCTTTTGGGCGACGGAAGATATCAATAATATCAATATTCATGTCTTCTGGTATACCTTTTAAGTCGGCATAGCATGTTTGACCGAGTACTCTGTCACAATTCGGATTCACCGGGATGATGGTATATCCCATTTTTTGTAAAAAAGCGGGAACATTATGAGCATCTTTGGTTGGATTCGTGGAACAACCGACGACAGCTATCTTTTTTGCGTTCTCAAGTATTTCTCTGATATTCATAGTAAAATTTACTTTTATAGTAGGCTTTGCAAAACCAGGATTTTGTTCAATATCAATGCATGAATGACTTCAAAACCGTAGTTCCTACAGCTTTCGGGACAGATATTGGGTAAAAGAACGGTTTTGCATAGACTCCTAATAATTTGAGGTATAATGATTTTAAATAGTATAAACACAAAATAGTCAATAGTTATTTAATAAGTAATGTTATACCTTATGCACGAAAGAGTAAGTTTATATACTATTGTTATAAGCACTTTATTTTGAGTTTTAAACTTTATCTGAAATATGATATTTCTAAGTTTACCTAAGAAAAATCAGTCTGTTAAAGACAATGACTCACAATAAAGAATAGTTGAATAAAAGCTCAGGAACCGTAAATTACGGTGTATTAAAACGGTGTTATTAATAATAAAAAAATTATAAAAATATATAATGAGATCGCCATTCTCCCCCAAACGAATCAGTTTTTGGATTGGACTAATCGTCATCTTAATAATTTTAACTTTTTCTTTTAGTGACTGGATCGTTAAATGGCTGTGGTTGAAACAACTGGGTTATCAGCAAATTTTTGTTCGAATAAAACTAACCCAGATTATTATGCTGATTGTCTCTTTTATTATCGCGGCAGCATATATTGGTTATAATTTACGTATTTGGGGACGCCACATTCGCCATCTTGACCTAACCGGCACACCGCTTGAAAATTTTAAGATTGACCTGCAGTCTGATACTGCCAATACAAGCATAACTGTTCTTACTACCATTATAACAGTCATCATTGCGCTTCTATTCTCTTTTACTTTTTTCTATCATTGGGACACTTATTTTCGATTTAACTGGGAAGCTACATTCGGAAGTGTTGATCCTATCTTTCACAATGATCTCGGTTATTATGTTTTCCGATTACCTTTCATTCAATTAATCCAAAATAGTCTAACGACGTTAACACTTATAGGTACCGGTATTCTTGGGATTGGCTACTTCTATTCCGGCTTACTCAGTTACCGCCCCGGACAAGGTCTTTCGATTCAACGCCCTGTAACACGTCAATTAAGTCTGAACTTATCAGCATGGCTGTTGATGCTGGCCTGGGGGTTTTATCTGGACCGTTACAATCTTTTATATCATAACGGAAGCGTCGTCTATGGTGCTAATTACACCGATATTCATGTTATTTTACCCACACTTTGGGTATTGGTATTTCTGACCGTTTTGATGGCAGGGATGGTGGCTTTTCAATGGTATCGCAGCAATATTAAATGGGTATTAAGTGCAGGTGTCGCTTTTATTATTGTCATAATTGTCGGACGAATTCTTTTACCGGTTGCTGTCAATAAATATATCGTTAAGCCCAATGAATTAAAGCTGGAAACTCCATACCTGAAACATAACATTGCTTTAACCAGAAAAGCTTATAAACTCGATCATATTAAGGAAAAACCATATCAGGGAACGGATAGTCTGACCCAACAGATCATACAAGCAAACACTACGACCATTCATAATATCCGCCTTTGGGATCCGCGATTATTGATTCAAACGTATCGTCAAATTCAGGAAATCCGTTCGTACTATCAATTTTATTCTGTGGATGTAGGCCGTTATCATACTAAAAAAGGATATCGGGAAATGATGTTATCCGGACGTGAAATAGCGGATAATCTTCCCCAAAAAGCGAATACCTGGGTAAACCGTCATTTGCAATATACCCATGGCTACGGATTGGTTATGAGTCCCGTTGCTGAAAAAGGTTCGGAAGGTGTTCCTCATCTCGTAATAAAAAACTTACCTCCAGTTTCCAAAGAAGGTCTTAAAGTTACCAAACCTTCGATTTATTACGGAGAGCACCAATCTGCATATGCGGTTGTCAACACAAAAGTGAAAGAGCTTGATTACCCGAAGGGAAATAATAACGTTTATACCCACTATAGCGGGACGGGAGGTGTGCCGATAAGTAATTTCTGGCGCAGATTTCTTTTCGCTTACAATGAAGGTGACGCCAATCTGTTTTTTTCAAATTATATTACCCACCAAAGCAGAATTCAACTTTGGAGATCGATAAGTCAACGTGTGCACCAAATTGCCCCTTTCCTGAAATTAGAAGACAAACCGTATCTTGTACTTAATGATGGGAAGTTATACTGGATTCAGGATGCGTATACGACTTCCGCAGACTTTCCTTATTCAGAACCTTATCACGGTGTTTTAAATTACATCCGCAACTCTGTTAAAGTCGTTGTCAGCGCCTTTAACGGTACGGTTAATTTCTATGTTTCCAATAAAAATGATCCCGTTTTAAAAGTTTATAGGGATATTTTCCCCGGCGTTTTCAAACCTCTCTCCGCGATGCCGGCGGGTATAAGAAAGCATATTCGATATCCTGAATTTTTATTTAAAGTTCAGATCAACGAATACAACACATACCATATGACCAATCCTCAGGTATTCTATAATAATGAGGATTTATGGGAACGACCGACCGAAAAATACGGAGGAAGTTCGATCATCATGGAACCGTATTATGTGTTAGCGAAACTCCCCGGTGATAAAAAACTTCAATACATGCTCATGAGTCCGCTTACCCCAAATAAGCGTGATAACATGATTGCATGGATGGCCGCTATGTGCGACGCTCCGAATTATGGAAATATTCTGGTATACAAATTACCTAAAGAACGTCTGATATATGGACCAAGTCAGATTGAGGCGCAAATTGATCAGAATACGGAGATATCGCAACAATTGTCGTTGTGGGATCAGAGAGGTTCTAATGTCATCCGTGGTAATTTGATGGTTATCCCTATCAACAAATCATTCATTTATGTTGAACCGGTATTTCTGCTTGCTGAAGGTGTACAAATACCACAGTTGCAACGAGTAATTGTGGCATACGGTGATAAGATATCCATGCAGCCAACACTTCAGCAGGCTATTAATGTCATATTCGGTAAAGCGAAACCACAGCAAATGGTTACAAAAGAAGCGGCCACACCCGGTCAAAAAAGAATCGAGGCTCCAATTATGAATCAATTGAGATCGGTCTGGAAACAAGCTCAACAGGCTATGAAAAATGGTGATTGGCAAAAATATGGTTCAGAAATGAATAAAATGAGGCAATTACTTCAACCTGCCATTCCTCAAAAAAGCAAATTAGATACTACCAGAAACGGTAAATAATTATAAGAATGGGATTTCCGAAAGAATGAAATCCCATTCTTAAATTAATGTGAATTCGATATAATTATTGACTTATTTTGTTTCATATCCCTGTTTGGAAGAACTCTCACCTAAAAAGCAGGTTCGAGATGACGCTTTTGAGTGATATTTTTTAAACACCAACATCATCTTCACCCATTCGCTTCATTTCGATCGGAGGGAGAAATCTTCAAAGTAAAATATTCATTCCAGGGCGCTGATTTATAAAGATTTTATTTCGAACTAAAGTTAAATTATTCAAATAGTAACAAAGGACTTTGAATAATTTCCAGAGCATCTTCAAGTTTTTCGCCATATAAAAAAGAGCTGTTTTTGGGAATAATCAGTAATCCTCCCTCCTGTTTTTTAATCAGCCGATTTAGTTCTTTCAGATCACTATCCCTCATTAAACGAATTTGATATTTGATTTCGGAGTCCTCAAAAATATGCTCAATTTCTTCAACTCTTTCGTTATAATGAGATATTTCCGGTAAATACAGCACGATGAGAAGTCTGTTTCCCTGACTTTGTGCTATTTGTTTAGCTAAAATCAATCCTTTCTTGCTTGTATCCGTACCATCGTAAATCGCGACATTCGTGTTTCCGATGTGCCAGCCCTGCTGTAACATCAATACCGGTTTCCGTGATTGATGGATGATTGTCTTTGCTGTTTTCCCCAGTTCGGTATGTTTTCTGAAAGAATGCCCCAGCCTGCCCAAGGTGATTAAATCCGCACTTTCTGTGGCTGTGAGGATTTCCTCTTCAACTCCTCCTCTAACCGTTCTGAATGAGTATTTAATTTTTGATTTTTTACCCATTTCATCCATCAACCGACGAAGCCGGGTTGCCTGTGCCCGTACTTCCTGTTCGATATCCATGCTTTCAATACTTCTGATACGACCTGTTAAATCACTTATTTCGTAGGAAAACGAACGCTTCGTAATTCGAAACCAATTGATATCCTCAACAAAAAGTCCCTGAAGTTCGGCATCCATACTTTCCGCCAATGCCACAGCTGCCTCGAGTGCAGCCCGACTGTGCGAAGAGGTATCCAAAGCAACCAGTATATGTTTCACTTTCCGTATATCGGATTTTTCGGTCATTCCCATTTCCTTCCATTCTGTAATCCGGAGTAAACTTTACGACGTTCAGCAAGTTGATTAAGCCGTTCTTCTACTTTGAAATTTATAGTATTTTCAGGAAAACGTTCGTTTTCATCTCGTTCTCCCATCGGCATTCCTGTTAGTATTTCCATCCCTTTATCCACGGTGTCAACAGGGATTATATGGAATTTTCCGTCCTCAACAGCTTCTATCACCTCTTGTTTTAACATCAGGTTCTTAACATTCGACTGTGGAATCAGTACACCTTGTTCTCCCGTTAATCCGCGATCCGCACAAACATCAAAGAATCCTTCGATTTTTTCATTAACACCGCCAATCGGCTGAATCTCACCATGCTGGTTAACAGAACCTGTTATCGCATACGACTGTTTGATCGGAATGCCAGAAATAGCGGATAATAGCACATAAAGTTCGGCTGAAGAGGCACTATCTCCATCAACTCCGCTATACGATTGCTCAAAAACCAATGATGCTGATAATGATAAGGGCCTCTGAATCGCATAACGTTGTCCCAAAAATCCAGACAGAATAAGTACTCCTTTGGAATGAATGGGTCCGCTTAATTCTACTTCCCGCTCAATATTGATGACTTCACCCTTCCCAATTTGTACTCTTGCAGTAATGCGGGAGGGTTTACCAAACATTGATTTACCGATCATCAAAACTGATAAGCCATTAATTTGGCCAATTTTAGCACCTTCTGTATCAATAAAAAGTGTTTTCCTTTTTATGGTCTGTTGCACCCTATCCCTGATTCTACTCGAACGGTAAATCATCTGATCTATCGCTGTTTGAACATCTGATCTTTCCGTAAGCGAATGGTTTTCCTTTCCCGCCCAATAGTTAGCCTCTCTCAGGAGATCTAAAATGTCATGTGTTTGAATAGATAATTTTTCACCATCACTAACCAATCTTGAGCCGTATTCAATCACCCGGGCAATGGCATCCCGCTTAAGTGCTTTCAAATTATTATCCCGGACCATCTCCGTAATCATCCTCGCGTATAACAGCTGATTTTCGTCACTACGATCAATTTCATCTTCAAAATCGGCCTCTACTTTAAACAAATCATTGAATTCCGGATCGTATGTGCATAAGAGATAATACAATAAGCGTTCTCCCAAAAGAATAACTTTTACATTTAAATCGATAGGCTCGGGCTCCAGAGATACGGTACTAATTAAACCATACGACTCGCCGGGAGATTCGATACGCAGTTTACCAGATTTTAAAACTCTTTTAAAACCTTCCCATGCAAAAGGTTCCATTATGACTTTACGTGCATCGACAATGAGGTAACCACCGTTGGCCTGATGTAAAGCACCTGCTTTTATCAAACTGAAATCGGTCGTTAACGCTCCTAATTGAGACCGGTACTCGACTTTTCCAATAAGATTCTTATATGTGGGATTATCCTCAAAAATAACCGGAGCTCCCCGAAGTTCACTGTTATCAACCATCACATTGACGTTATACCGGTTTAAAATCGAAAAATCATCACTCGTATAACCAGATGTGTCTGACGGATTTTGAATTTGTAAGAGTGCAGACAGACCTCCGCCCGGCTGTTGTTTCCCTATGATATCCCGAACATTCTCCACAATATCCTTTTGTACATCATCCAGGAAAGTTTGAACATCTGGCTCTTCAGTGAACCGTTTGCGAATATCGTCTATTAAGTCATTTACAGCATAACGGGCAATTTCACGATTCAAGTCTTTTTTCTTCTCCCTCATTTCTCGCTGACGTCCCGGCAATTTCCGAAGTATTTTTTGCAATTCTTTCTGAAGTTCACTAACTGTTTCTTCCATTTCCTTTTGTTCTTCCTCAGGAATATTTTGCAAATCCTCCGGGGCCATGATATCGCCATCTTTGAGTGGAGCAAATGTAAATCCGGCTGGAGTTCTTAATAATGCAAACCCTTGTTCCTGCGCCCTTTCACTTAATTCATTAAATCTTCTCGTCTCTTCGTCTTTACCCTCCTCTTCAATAACCTGCTGACGATTTTGATACTCTTCACTTTCAAATGCGGAAGTCAAAACGGATGGCAGCTCATCAATCAATTTTGACATCAACTTTTTGAGTTCATTACCCATACCAACCGGTAATTTTAAAATTCTGGGTTTACGATTATCTTTGAAATTATAAATGTAACACCAATCAACCGCATCATCTTCCTGAAGAGCACTTTTCTTTAAATAATGTTCAATAAGATTCTTTTTGTCAGTCTCGTCAGGACCGAGTGCATAAATATTATAACCGTCTTTTTTCATCTGTATACCAAATTTGACCGCTGAAATCACTCTGTCCTGACCAATAAAACTTTCTAAATCTTGCAAATCTTCAGTAGATTCAAACGCAGTATCTTTGAACTCACAGAAAGTGTACAATTCACCGGGAGTTAACTCTTTCCACTTATCCATATCCATTTCGCCTCTCTTTTGAATATTATTTAACCGTAATTCTGAAATAACGTTGCTCTCTTTTTCTGTTCTTTTTTAATTGGACTCGAGCAATGCGCTCTTACTTAAACTTACAAAATCACACAATTAATTATCCTTTAATTATATCTATAATAATATTTTAGACATAAATATTTTGAATTTGAGGTGAATGTTATTTGATATTCCGTTGAATGCTTACTATCAATGAAATTAATTCATGTTTAACCATCACTTAATAATAGAAGGCTTTGCAAAACCAGGGATTTTGTTCAAGATCAAAGCTTGAGCGACTTCGGAACCACGGCATATTAGCCATATGTGAGGATTTCGAAGTCGCGAAAATGAAGATATTGGGCAAAAGAACGGTTTTGCATAGTCTTCTAATAAATAATTCATACCTTATATCCCTTGATAATCAACGGAGTAAATTCTATGGGTCGTAAAATGTCATTATGAAACAGATCATCAGATTCATCATCATTTTATTTATTATCAACTACATGTTTTTAAAGAAGACCATTATGTCTTCGGATATAACACATAACATCATAGTAGTCGTTTTGGCCATTATTGTGAGCTCTTTGTTTTATCGTCATGACCTCAAAAAACGAGCACAGAAAAAATCTCGTAAGAAAAAGTAATGTGTTATCATTTTCATAATATTTATTAATAACTTACAATCAGTGGAAAAAAAATTATTCTTAATTATTTTTAATTAACATACAGTTATATGATGACATAACTGTTACCTGTAAGTTTCGCAGATTTAAGCTTAAGTGGAGTAAAAATGATTAGACAGGTAGTTTTTTCTATAATTATCGTCGGTATTTTGGGTTTTATTCAGATAAAACCAGCAAATGCACAACAAAATGAGATCACCAGACAATTGAGTTCACTTCAGGGTATCCGCAGTTTTTATCTTGTTGTCAATGTCGAAGGTAGTCCGCGTGTAACAAGTAATAAAAATTTGGATGTTCCTAAACTTACACAGACCTTCAAGGATACATTAACGAATGCGGGATTGCATATTTTGGATAACACCAAAGAAGTGAGAGCACAAAACTCGCCTTACCTGTTTGTTCATATTAATACAATGGATGCCGGTCGGGGTTTAATACCTTTCAATGTATCCGTTAATTTTTACCAGCCCGTCCGCTTAACCTTAAATCGTTCGAGATCCACTCTTGCCAGCACCTGGGCGACATCTGCCGTGGGAATCGTTACACTTGATAAAATAAAATTTATCGATGGCTCGGCTGCTAATCTGCTTGAAGAATTCATCAACGACTTTCGAAGTGTTAACGGACATTTATAAATTCGATCTCTCTTTTCCCCT
>DATFMK010000712.1:0-2759 GCA_035267005.1 Balneolales bacterium | reverse complement strand
TTCCTTTAAAAACCGATTGCGTTTCCCACAAGCGAATGCGGTGAGCTTGTGCCCTATCTTAAAACGTTATCCAAATACTCAAATTCTTATCATTTTTGGGATAAATTTTAAATTAATAAGAAAAATTACCCATAAATAATAAATGTTTTGTATCATGATATGAGTAATTAAAGGGTAGTTACGAGAAGGTAAAAAGAACTTTTAAACGCTAATTTTTGGGATTATATATATAATGATAAAATAACCCATTGTTAACATTTATTTGTAATATGATTTTGCCTGTCTTTTACTAAGAAATTAGATGAGATTTAGAGAGGGCTTGTTATTAGTCCCATAACTCACCGTATAAAATTATGATAATAATATGGGTGAATGGTTTATTGATATTAGTAAATGGAGTAATCAATTTTATGACTATTCTAAAAATTTGATTTGTAATTATGGAGTTATTACCTACGATAATTTATCTAATGAATTTAAGTTAGCAGATAATGAATCGGATATTGTAAGTGATTTAGTTTTTAAACCAGTGGATGCACATCTTCATTGGCTAGGAATTGAAACTGGTTTAGAAATATTTATTAAATCAGTGCTAATTAAATACAAGGTATTGCCTATAAAAAACAGAAACATTTTAAAAAAATATCCAATTATAAATGTATTTAATTCTATTAAAGAATCTGAAGAATATTTTAATGATGACATAGCTATGGTTTATAGATGTTGCAGGTGGAAGGTTATCGCAAAGAATAATGTATGGATAAGCAATCAGTTAAAAAAAGAAAAAATAGAATATCTTTATGATATAAAAACACCAACTCTCGGATGGTTGTACAATCATGGAATTGATAAATTATATGAATTGAATTTAATTGATAAAAAAAATTTACATTTTATCTGCAGGGCAATAGAGACATTTACGGATATTCGTAGAAATGTTGATACTCACGTATTTTTAGGTCGTACTGTTGGTTCAATACAAAATGATAGAGAAAATGTATATATACCATTATTAAATAAGTTAAATGAATTATATTTAAAACAATATGAATAAAAAAGTTTTTTATAGTAATGCTTTTTACTATTAATATCGCAAAATATATATATAAGTATTCATTGGGTCATTAGCGGTTCCATTTTTTCCATAACAGTACAATGATTATATTTGGTTAAATTTAATTTTAATATCATCCTTGTAAATGGGTTCGTTAGCAGAAGATCTCTCCAATCCAAAATCTTCATTAAATGAGTTTTCAGATCTCTGTATTCGTGTTTTACAGCATATTCCAGATGTTATTTCTGAAAAAGTACCAGTCAGAGACGGTTATGTAATAAATGTATCTAACATTGCAGGGCAAAAGAAGTTTGTCAGGCCAATCAATACAAATCTTTTTTTTGATAATCCTGATAATTTTAACCATGCGTTTATAGAATTAAATTCCCTTTTGGATGGAATTAAAAATGGCAATAGAAATTTTAACGAAGCTGATCACTTATTGATAAATCGAACTCTTTACACTATCCAACAATCCATTGGTGCGGGGTTAGATCTTTTTTTAAATCCTAATAGTGCTCGGAAACATGTTGGTAATAGGTTTGAAGAATTATTGAGAACTATTATTCATCATCTTGGTGTTGCAAATAAGAAAATCACTTTCGTAATCCCTTATGAAAGTGAAGAAGGAGAAAAGCTTTATAGATGTGAGACAGACCTAATTATTTCTCCCTCTTCTAAAGTAACTTCAACAACGAATAAACTTGCAAAAAATGAGGTTGTGCTTTCTTTTAAAACCACCTCAAAAGATAGAATGGGTAAAATTTTCCTTGATAAAATGTTGATGGAGCGCTTTTCAGGCCATCAAGTAAAAGTTGCTGGAATTTTTCTAAATGATGTCCAACGTAAAGGAGAGGGTAATATTAGCTATACATTAGTTTCTGGACTGTTCATGGTTTACACAAAATTCTTGACCAGATTAGATGGAATCTATTTTTTAGATCCACCTCCAAACGCATATCTGAATCCATATAAAGATCACATTTCCCCATTTTCAGAATTTGTAATTAACGATATTTGGGAGTTACTAAGCTAACCTCTTAATCTTAATCGTCTTTGCTTGCTTTTCTTTTCATCAGCACTTGAATTAATTCTGGATATGTGGTCAAAATTGGTTACACGTTTTTTTATCATCTCACAATAATCATTAGAAATTTCGGTTCCCAACCAATTCCGATCATAAGCTTCTGCAACAGCATATGTTGTGCCTGATCCTCCAAAGGGATCAATCACTAAATCACCTTCATTTGTAGATGCCAAGATAAATTTTTTGACTAATTCAACAGGTTTTTGAGTTGGATGATCCATTCTTTCCCAAGATCCATTTGAAAGTGTTGGAATTTCAAGAACATCTTTCGGTTTTGCTCCTTTTGGATTAGGCTCCCAAACATATTTCTTATTATTTCCATTATTATATTGTGAAGAATTAGCTTGAGTTCGTTTTGGATATTTTAAGGTATGCTCATTATATGGTATACGAACATCATCTATATTTAAAGTAAAGTTCTTGCTTTTTCTGAAATGTATTATGCTCTCATGTGATCTACCCCAATCTTTACCAAGATTAGCTTTATTTCTATAAAACCAAACAAGCCATTTTGCCCCTGAAAAAATATCACTTGCAGCCCATTTTATATCTGCTATAATTTCTGAAAATCCACATACATATAAATTACCAGTTTTCTTTAAAACTCTATTTGATTCA
>DATFMK010000711.1:0-3909 GCA_035267005.1 Balneolales bacterium | reverse complement strand
AAAAAGTTCTCGAAACCTTCCCTGTGTTTGCTCTCGATGGCTTCCGGAGCCGAAACTCTGGTAAAACCATTTACAATCAGTACTGTAGGATTATTATTTTCCATCTTGCAAACAGATAATACCTGAGATGGGAAACTTTCTCCCCCGCCATTCACAGCTGAAACTTTAAAACTGTAAATTTCACCTGGTTTGATATTATGAAATGTCGTCTCGGGTTGAGTGACAACACGTCCGTTATCAAAATCGCCGTTGCCGACTCTTGTATAAACTATATATTTACTGGGCTTTGCTGTTGGTTCGAGACTATCTGCCGTTGGTTGCCATTTTAAAGTAACCCCGCCATTTTCATTAAATTGAGCCTGAAAATGAGTAACAGGCAGGGGTTCTACGATGTATTTATAATGATATTCTGTAGCTATATATTTCAGCATGGCTTTATAAATAGCTCTGCTGACCGTAAATCGAAATTTAGGATCCTGGGCAAATTTCATATCCTCAAAATTCTGATGAGCCAATAACTCAAGCAAAGCTGAAGAAGTATTGGGCCGGGCCGCTTCACTATACATCCCGTTTTCAAGCTGACGCCGATTCCAGGTTGAATCGTATTTTGCCCTGATATCATGAACAATCTGAGTTTGCAGAATATCAGCAAAGTCACGGTTTGCAAGCCTGGATACCCCATCAGGAAAAACACGTGATGAGTCGACATCATCCAGACTATAAATAGCTAATGTCCCTACCGTGCTATCGTGACCAACGATTCCGGCATCCGTGTGAAAGGCAAGTGATAAATCAACAGGAATACCTAAACCAACCTTACGATCACGATTGGGTCCGTCCGGGGCACCTTTTAAATAATCGACCCATTCTCCACGTGATTGATAATCATCGACATAGTCGCTGGTGTCGGCGTGCAGATTATAAACGAGCGTGTCGGGCATGCCGGCGAACTGCAGATAATAACGAGCTCCCTCGAGATAACGAGGCCGGCCGCTTGTTTTTCCATTTCGTGCGATATCACCCATTCCGCCACCAAAACGAACAGCATCAGCCGTAATCGTAGCGCCGGTTCCTTTCGTTTGGTTTGTGAGGATGACTTTATCACTATCCGGATGAAATCCGGCGGAAAATTTAAAACGTCCCAAATAAATCCAGGTTTCTCCGCCAATCTTTTGATTCACCAGGAATTGCGTTTTCCGTCCCTCATGGTAAACGGTATAATGCGCATCACTCACATTGTCCGTATTATGATGATATGACACATAAACGGCATAAAAACCAGCAACAGGTATTTTGGGAATCCAGCTCACACTTGCTCCGCCTGATACATTAGCTCGAATTTTCCGATACGTACCCAAATGGAATGGATTGGTATTTCCGGTATATGGCGGATGTCCGACTGCAAAACCGGTGGTATCTCCTGACTGCCATTTTGCCGATGATGTTGATTTTTCAATATAGTATTTTTTATTGCCGGGACTATCATTATCTACGATAACTTCGTGTGTTTGAATATCCCTTTCTCGCGCAACGAATACATTGGCTCCGGCATTATCCAGCATGGGCAGCAAATAATGCAGTGTAAACGATAAGGGAAGCTTATCCTCAACCGATTCAAACAAACGTGGACGCTGCCACTCCCATCGATCTCTGGCATTATTATAATACCAGCCATGACTTGGCCATAAAGCAATCGTATGATTATATAATCCGTTAGATGCAACATATGGCTTACTTATATTTCGAACCACCTGTACAGCTCGAACAGTGTCTCTTTTTGGCATACGGGAAGTATCATAAGCTAAGGTATCTTTCCGGTAAAAATTAGGAACGAGTTTCTGAATCGGCTCATCCAATGTCTTTACTGAAACCTTATATTTCCGGTATCGTCTACCTAAATATTTTCTGACAGCCTGATATATTTTTTGAGTATTTGACGGACGAAACGGAATATCAGAAAGAGCTTTTGAAAAACTGATATCAATATTTTGTTTAACCGGGTTAACAGAAACGCTATCTATAAAAACATCCGTCGGTATCCCTGAATTTATTCTACCTGACAGATTATCTGCTAAAAGTTTTTCAACATCCTTATGAACCTTGATTTCCGTTTTTGTCAGACCGCTATAATCATATTTTCGACCTGTTTTGGAAACGGTCGCGCAAGAGTATAACACAACCCACCCCACAAAAATCAAAGTCAAGTATTTCAAAAATTTCATGTAATATTTGTACTCTAATAGTTTAACAAATTACCTTTGATTGGCTTATTCCCGATATATCATACAGATATTCCAGAAGCCGCTAAGATAATAAGTTGTTTCAAGATCTACAGTTTTAATTACCAAATATTACATCTTTGTCTGACTTTTTAGCTTATAAAATCCTGAGGCCTGTATACGCTCAACCCCATGTTTGCCAATATTATTCAATAATCTTCGGGCACCAACAAATGTTCGCAATCGATAGGCATTGAAGTTTTTGTCACCTCGTTTGAGGCTTTCAATTTTAACGGTTCCTGCTGAATTGATAAATTTTCCGTTTCCGAGATATAAAGCTACATGGACGATATCCGCTTTGTGATTTTTGGTTGCTTTTTTACCAAAAAACAATAAATCACCGGGTTTAAGATTCTTTAAAGTGGTATCGGTCGGTACCGGTACACCAACCTCTGCCTGTTGAGAGGCATCTCTTGGCAGGATAATTCCGTTTAAATAAAAAGCTGTTTTTGTGAACCCACTGCAATCTACTCCTTTAGGCGAAGTTCCACCCCACAAATAAGGAATTCCGATAAATTTTTTAGCTGTCTTAATAACATTATGAGCCGTCGGCTTCCTATCTGACAACCATTTTGAAAAACGCATGACATATTTTGACGGAATATACGCGATCCTTTCATCCGGATATTTCACTTTTACAAAGTTTCCGGCAGTGCCGAGATCCTCTAAAATATTTCCTTCAACTAAATCCGAAACATGCTGGGCATCGGGATCCGGCTTCTGATAGGAATTACCATATTCCTTTGTATAAATCACTTTCGGATTTTTCATCCAATTATCGTACTGTGATTTATTCATGAGTGTGATTCCACCACTATCGACCCAGCCCAGATATTTATCCGGTGTTTGTATATAATACCACTCACCATTTTTGTTTTTTTTATAAACACGAACAACCGTACCTAACGTGGATTGCGTCGATAATTCACTGGCAAAATGCGGATGTGTCCGAATATTACAAGCTGACAGATCTACCACCCCATAAAGATCTCCATTAAGATTTTTGTCAGGCAGCAAAACTATATTATCGTCGATGTCCCGGTTACTATTACTTGCCTTTAGTTTTTTTATCAAAGCATCACGTGCGACACTTAGATTCGTTTCCCCGCGAAGATCAACTTTATTACCATCAATATGATAACTCACTTGAAAAATAGCCGTCCTGCTGTCAGGAGCATACTCTTGTTTGACCTTTTTAATGGCCTGATCTACTGTTTTATTACCTCCATGCTGTGAATCACATGAAATAAATAAAAATGTGGATAATAATAAGATTGCGTATAGATATTTGGTCATCCTGCCAATAATTTTGTTTTGAATACCTAAATGAATGTAAAAAGAAAATTATTATGCCCCAATATTTACTTAATTTTTACTTTTCATAACATTATCAATTGAAGAAAGCAGCCACCAAAATGACGAAACCTTATGAATTGCTTTTATTGAAAAGTCGTTATTCTTAATTAATCCACGATTAACTAATTCTTTTCTGAACATCGTGCTCTTAACCCGAATTATTCACGTAACCAATATGAAGTAATACATATCATATTGTAAATAAAGTAACTTATAAAAAATAAACCGATCCTCGATTTTGAGGACGCTAAAAAAAGCTGCGAAATTTGGCCGT
>DATFMK010000710.1:0-7133 GCA_035267005.1 Balneolales bacterium | reverse complement strand
AGGCGTAAAATAATAAACTAATTTCAAAAAAAATTTGTTTTGTACTTGAATTTGACAAATACTTTATTTTATTAAGCGCATAAATAGAACGTTTAAATAAAGAATAAATTTTCATCTATGTATTGGACAATTGAACTAGCTTCGACACTTGAGGACGCTCCATGGCCAGCAACACGTGATGAACTCATCGAGTGGGCAGAAAGAAATGGTTGTCCTCAACAAGTTTTGGATAATCTATATGAACTTGATGAAGAGGACGATACGCCCTACGAGAGTATCGAAGAAATCTGGCCTGATTATATCATGAAAGAAGATTTTTTCCATAATGAGGAAGATGAAGGCTTCGACTATGATGATGTGTGAATTTTGAACTTTTTTTATAAAAAAGTTTTTTATTCAAACGGTTGCTTGAGATATTTAAGCAACCGTTTTTTTATGATTTTAAACATATGACAGGTACGCAACCAAATACGTAATTTGTATAAGTATATAAAAATATTAAATTTATTAATTTTTATTTCACTATTTCCTGCTGTAAAACTATTAGCACAAAATAATTCGACGGAACCGGATTCGACCCGTGAAGTGGTAGACGTGTTCGTTTTGTAGGTAATAAAAAAATCAGTACCAGTACCCTTTATACGATAGTAAGGACCCATACCAACCGGGAATTGCTGGGGATTCCGGGTGTGACACCATGGTACTGGATTTGGAAGCTTACCAAACGTTTTGGGGAACGTCCGGCTTTATTGCACCGTCAAGTAGTTGCTCAGGACATAGAAAGGGTAAAGACGTTTTATCAATCACAGGGCTTTTTCAATACCACCGTGGATACGACAATTGTAGAGCTCAGTAAAAATAAATATGAGGTCTCTTTTATCATCAACGAAGGAAAAGCCTCCTGGATCCGGAAAGTGTTATATACCGGTATGCCATCTTTTCAGGATACTACGAAATTGAAGAATTTTTACTTGAATAGTCCCTTAACCGGGAAAAAAATCAACGACACTACTTTCACTGCTAAAAAACATTTTACTTATGATGATATCGGGAATGAACGTGACCGGATCATTAATTTTCTGAAAAATAATGGTTATGCTTCTGTCCAAAAAGATTCGGTTACCGTTCAAATTCAAAAGCAACCTTCTGATACTTTAAATCTGAATGTCTTGTTTTTAATACATCATGGGCCGTTGTATCATTTTGGAAATACGTACATCAACCTGGCTGGACCCAGTACAAAGATTGCTTACACACAATTCGACACTTTGAAAGGAAAACCTTTCACGGTAGATACCACACGATTATTTCTAAAAAAAGAGAAAAGTGCCCATAGTAAGTTTAGCCTGCTTACCAGTCAGTTGCTTTTTAAACCCGGTGATGTCTTTAACAATAAGCTATACCAGAGTACCATCAACCAATATCAAAATCTGGGTATGTTGAATGTGCGCAGGTTCTCATTAAGTAAATCCGGCGGGTTACCTGATTTTTCGAAAAAAAACATACCTGTGTTAATCGACCTCCAGACGATCCCGCGCCGGAGTATCAGTCTCGATCCTTTTGTGATGCAACGGTATGGTTACGGAGCCGGTACCGGACTCACTTTTACCGATAATAATACCTTCGGCAAAGCGGAAAAACTGGATATCGGAACAAAAGCCAGTTTCGAATATGTATCCAAAAAGCAATCGCAGTCCAGAGTTTTATACAATCTGGAAGGTTCAATCGGATACACAGAACCTCGTTTAAACTTTCCCTTCTCTTTTCTGGATAAAAATCTGAATTTTTTAAATTCCCGGACGAGATACCAGGTGAGCGTTTCACATGCCAATCAGAATAATTTTAATATTAACGCCAATATTCGTTTTAATGAGAAATTCATTGTACATCACGATCAATACACAACGAGTTCTCTCGATCTTTTTGACCTTGAATGGACCGACGCTAGTGCCACATCACGGTTTCGTACAGAATTAGATTCCACATTTAAGGGTAATGAATTACAAAAACAATTCATTCTGGAAGACTTTCGTCCGCGTATCAATACTAATCTGAGATATACCTATCAGCGATCAACAACCGATTATATCGAGCGTAATAAAGGGTACTATTTCCAGGGTTCTTTTGAAGTTGGTGGTAATGTTCCTTACCTGGTCGACCGTTTTATATCTTCACCCGGAAATGTAGAAGGATCTATTCCCTCCTATGGATTCAGTAAATCACGTCTTACTTACAGCCGATACGCCAAAATCACACTCGATTACCGTCGATATATCCCAATTTCACCAAATTCAGTGTTCGCTTACATGGGATATTTTGGATTCGCTTATCCTTACGGAAAAACCAAGACATTGCCACTCACCAAGCGTTTTTACGCCGGTGGCAGCAACGATATTCGCGGATGGGCTCCATATCGGTTAGGACCCGGTCCGCTCGAAGATCAACAGGTTATAAACGGAGGCGAAATTAAACTGGAAGGCCATGTGGAATTACGTCAGACATTATTGAAGAATTTTCTTTCTACAAAATGGATAGGAGCTGTATTTGATGATTTCGGTAATGTCTGGAATGGTCCCCGAAATCCAATTAATACAGGTAGATTTGCTTTTAATTCATTTTATAAGCAAATAGCTATGGGAGCCGGATTTGGAATTCGTCTTGATTGGCAATACGTCATTTTCCGGATCGATCTGGCATACCGTGTACATGATCTGAAAAAAGGATGGTTTAAGAAAAATGCCATGGGATTAAGCTTTGGCATTGGTCAATCTTTTTAATCATAACTATTTATTCAAAAACAATGTTCGGTTCAAAGAAGCTGAAAACCATAAAAAATCAATCAAATATCATATTCAAGACCCCGTTTTTGAAGAATATGACTACGGCGGAACGTTACGAATTTCTGCAGCTATGCCACAGAAGAAGATATAAAAAAGGGGAATATATCTATTACATGGGCGATCCTGGCACAGGAATGTATGTCCTGGAGGAAGGGAAAGTACTGCTAAGTCTGGAAAAAGATGAGAAAGAAGCTTATGAAAATATTCCGAGTTACGAAATAAACAAAACGGACTGTTTTGGCGCATTATCAGTCATTTATGAAATGAGAAGACGAACTTCAGCACGATGTCTGACCGATGTCAAAGTATTGGGTTTTTTCCGCCCCGATTATGAAACGTTACGGAATCGCCATCCACTTATAGCAATAAAATTTTTGGAAAATGTGGCCTCGACATCTTTAAAACTATTAGAAAAGACAACAGATAAATTAATTAAAGCTACCAATACATCGGAAGCTTTTTCTATTCAGGTTGAAACTTCCATTGTTGATAATAATCCATAAAATAGAAAGCATATCTTCAGTTTTATATGAGTTTAAAAAAAGGAGAAGAACTTACGCTGCGTATCGATTCCGCCGCGTTTAAAGGAAAAGGTGTCGGCAGAATTGATAACATCGCGATTTTTGTACAGAATACCACCCCTGGTGATCTTGTTAAAGCACGTATCATAAAAAAGAAAAAGAAATACCGGGAAGCCAAATTATTGGAGGTTTTAGAACCTGGAGAAAAACGAATTCCACCAAAATGCAAACATGCTGATATATGTGGGGGCTGTTCGTGGCAGCATATTCCTTATGATTACCAGCTTGAAATTAAGCGTGATCAGGTTACGGATCACTTACAACGAATTGGTGGTTTTAAAGATCTGATGCCGAATCCGGTTATAGGTTCCGAACAAGCTTTTCATTACCGTAATAAGATGGAATACAGTTTTGGTGACCGCCGCTGGCTTACAGAAGAGGAAATCAATAGTGGAAAAGAAATTAAAGATAAAGATGTCGCGGTTGGGTTACATGTACCAGGACGTTTCGACCGTATTCTAAATCTGGAAGAATGTTACCTTCAAATTCCCGTTTCTTATCAAATCATGGATTTTGTCCGTTCTTTCGCACTCGAAAATGATATTCCACCTTATAATACCATCAAGCATACCGGTTTTTTCCGGAACGTGGCCATTCGGAATTCTTATCATACCGACGATTTGATGGTCAATATCGTTACTTATCGGGATAATGAATCGATCATGAACGATTTGAAAGAGAAACTTTTACAATCGTTTCCGGACATCACAACAATCGTCAATAATGTAAATGATACAAAATCTCCCGTGGCTACCGGCAGATATGAGAAAATATATTACGGCCCGGGATTTATCCGGGATTCCATTGGTCCTTATACGTTCAAAATACATTCAAACGCCTTCTTTCAGACGAATACCAAACAGGCTGAGAAATTATACGACGTCGCCTTAAATTTCGCCGCTATCCAACCGGATGATCTTGTTTATGATTTATACTGTGGCGTAGGGACTTTAACGCTCTACACGAGTTCTAAGGCTTATAAAGTGGTTGGTATTGAAGTTAATGATGTCGCTATCGAAAACGCCCGATTCAATGCTAAAGAAAATGAAGTTTCTAATGTTGAATTCCGGTTGGGCGATATGAAAGATGTTTTTAAGGATGAGCTTATAGCCGAATTTGGCAAACCGGATGTCATCATAACCGATCCACCAAGATCCGGAATGCACCCTGATGTTGTGGAGAAATTAAAGGATTTACGTGTATCCCGTCTTGTTTACGTGAGCTGCAACAGTTCAACGATGGCTCGCGATTTAGCAGAACTTGCCGAAATTTATGATATAAATGAAGTACAACCGGTTGACATGTTCCCTCAAACCTATCACATTGAAAACGTCGTTTGTTTAACGTTAAAAAAATAAATTTGCATTAATTCAGGGATAATATGAAAGCGGGTGTTATCGGTGCCGGTATCGGCGGACTTGCCATAGCGAGTTTATTGGCTAATGATGGGTATGAAGTCGATATCTACGAAAAAAACGATACCCCTGGTGGCAAGTTAAATCAAGTCGTTTCTCAGGGATATCAGTTTGATACCGGTCCGAGTTTATTGACTATGCCCTATATCATCGAACAATTATTTGCGATCTGTGAAAAAGATGTCAACGATTATCTAACCATTGAACCACTTGATCTGTTATGTCGCTATTTTTATCCTGATGGAACCATTTTTAATTGCTATAAAGATATCGACAAGACCGTAAACGAAATAAAAAAGTTTGCGCCAGAAGATTCCGGTCACTATGCTCCTTTTTTGAAGTACGCTGAAAATCTGTATGATCGTACATCCACCTCGTTTTTACTTAATCCATTATCTAAATGGTCCGATTTTCTGGGACTTTCTTATTTGGATATTTTACGTATTGACTCATTTCATACAGTCTCAGAACGTGTGGAACATTTTTTTGAATCTTCATATATGAGGCAATTTTTTAAGCGATTTACCACGTACAATGGTTCATCTCCTTATAAAGCTCCGGCGACCTTAAATGTCATTCCGCATGTCGAACTCTCGATGGGTGGGTATTATATCAGGGGCGGGATGTATCAACTCGCGCAAGCCTTACATAAACTGGCTATTGATTCCGGAGTAACATTTCACTTTAACACAACAGTACAATCTATTGAAGCTGTTAAGGATAGAAAGCATCACATAATAACCAATCGAGATAGTCAAAATCAATACGACTTAGTTGTATCGAACAGTGATGCCACAGAAACCTATCTCAAACTGCTGAATAGGCCTAAACTATCTGCTAAAAAGAGAAATAAAATACAGAGACAAGAACCTTCCTGTTCGGGTTTTGTATTACTTTTGGGATGTAATAAAGAGTTCAGTCAATTAGAGCATCATAATATTTTCTTCAGTCCTGATTATGAAAATGAGTTTCATCAAATATTTGATAAGCAAACAGCCGCTGAAAATCCCACGATTTATGTAACCAATACTTCCTTAAAAGATTCCGAACTCAGCCCTAAAAACCATTCCAATCTATTTGTTTTAGTGAATGCTCCGTATCTGAGTGATAAGATATCCTGGAGTGATTACAAAGAAGAATATGCATCTAAAATTATTAATATTCTTGAAGATAGGGGACTTAATAATTTACGTCAGTCCATCGAAATTAAGGAAATAATCACTCCTGAAGATTTTTATAATAAATACTTATCCAATCGTGGATCGATTTACGGGACTTCTTCGAATAGTAAATGGGCTGCCTTTAATCGGCCCAAAAATAAATCTCCGTATATTAAGAACTTATATCTTGTTGGAGGGAGTACGCATCCGGGCGGAGGCATTCCGTTGGTTATTTTATCGGCATTCCACGCCTGGAGATTAATCAATCGTGATCACAGGTAGACCGATAATCCAGTATTTCACCCTTCTTGTTTTTCCGTTCTGGGACCAAGATTGATAACTTCCACATTAGATATATTTCCATCATTAATAACAAATCGAATGATGGTCCGCATAATTTGAAAACCTTGCTTACCGGCTGCACCCGGATTCATATATAATATTTTTCTATTTAAAGGATCTCTGGCAATTTTCAGAATATGTGAATGTCCGCAAATAAATAAATCTGGAGGATTATTCTCCATTTCTTTACGAATAGGCAAAGCATAACGACCCGGATTTCCACCTATATGGGTCATCCAGATATCGATGCCCTCCTTCACACATCGCTGATTCAGAGGATAAATCTTTCGGATATCCTGACCGTCTATATTCCCATAAACACCCACAACCGGAGCAATTTTTTCCAGTTCCTCGACTATTTTAATGCTGCCGAAGTCACCGGCATGCCATATTTCATCGCAACCTTTAAAGAATTTTAATACTTGTGGATCTAAATAATTATGAGTGTCGGATATCAGACCAACTTTCAACATCTTTTTTTAACTTCTACTAATCCATTGACAGTGTGTATATTTAAGCAGGAATTTTGGCATTTTCCTGTCAACATCAAAACAAAAAATGAATCTTTTTCATTTATACGCATAAAATTTAACTATAATTGCTTATGAAGCGCTTCCGGTTCAGTATAATAATCGTCACTTGGAATGCTCTGCATCATCTGAAAAATTATTTACCGTCTGTATCCAATACTAAATACCCGGATTTTGAGATCATTATTGCCGATAATGCCTCAAACGACGGTACAGCCGATTGGGTCCGTGAATATTTTCCCAGTGTTCGAATCGTTACCATGGA
>DATFMK010000709.1:0-2745 GCA_035267005.1 Balneolales bacterium | reverse complement strand
TGGAATGCCCGGTAACTTTTTGCCATATGAAGTAAGGTACTCCGTTTCAGCTCGAACATGTGCTGTTTAAAATTTTGCAACGAAATATTTAAAATGGCGGAATGATGGGTTTCGGTTATTACATCTAACCATTTGTAAATATTTACATTCCTTTCACTAATTCCAAATATTTAGTTTCCCTCTAAAAATTCGATACTGGCACGCAATCCCTAATTTTTACGGGGCTGAAATGTTGTATATTTGTCATGACCAATCTAAAATTCAGATCGAAAAAGGCATGACACGATATATTACGTTTTGCACCATTTGAAATCTCTTGAGTTTTGGATTTGGATATGAAACAAAAATCCTCATCATTCAGTGGACAATCGAAATTTCATGCTTTGGCCAATTAACACAATCTGTTTATCCGTGGGTTCTTTTTTGATTTTTCGGCGGTGGTGTTGGTGAAATACTATTAATTATAGGAATACCAGCGAAGGAGATTTTTTATGTTTAATTATCCCTATATTGTCGAGTTGCTGTCACCGAAAAGGTCGACTGACGATCAAATTGAGGTCCTTCTGGATAGATTTGCCGAGCGGTATCGAAGGATTATTGATACGGGGTTCGGAGTATCCATACCCGACAATCCCATGGGACAGCCAAGGTTAGGCGCTCTGGAGAGTTTCGATCTTAGAGACCTTTCACTTGATTCCGACAAGGTCGTGATGAATTTGAACACATTCCATAAAAAGAGCGAGCTTGACGGAATGCTACAAAAAGCTGCAAAAGCAAACTTGAAATACATTCTTGTTGTCAGAGGAGATGGCGGGCCGGTGTTAAACAAGCTCGACTCCAAAAGCATCGGCGGCAATCGCAGTGTGGCCACCTCGATTGATTTGATCCGATACATAAACAAGGAATATCCCCATCAATTTGTAACTGGTGCAGCCTTCAATCCTTACAACCCGATGCCTTTTGAGTTAGATCGGATGAAGCAAAAGATAGACGCTGGCGCGAAATATGCGGTTACCCAGCCCATTATTGGAAAAGACGAAAATGCTGACAGACTAAAAGATTTCGATATTGCTGTCGTTGTTGAAGCTTGGATGTCGAATAACATCGATCTGCTTTACAAAAGTGTGGGTAAAGAAAAAGATGAAAAGGCAGATAAATACGATCCTCGGGAAAATCTGAAAGAGCTTCACGAATTTTACCCAGAGAGCTGTGTTTATTTATCAATGCTCAGTTTCAAACAGGATTGGCAAGAAATTTTACCGGGGCTTTCAGTATAGAATCCAGCGAAAAATAATCGGTTTATAATTCAAATTTTACATTAGAAAACTATTTGAACAATAATCAAAAATCTTTATTATTTGAGAAAGTTCGGCGCTAAGGACTGTCTTATGTGCGTTTAATTTTAAAAACCAGCTATGCGGACGCCATAACCTGAAGCCGAAATTCTTCGTTCCCCATATTATTAGAATATATCGATTTTATCCCGCTGATCCTACATCGCCCGTGATTTCATCTGCATAATTGCTGATCCGACCGATAATTTCTTGCTCATCCTGCTCATTGATCCCGTGATCTTGCAGGGTATCAATTAGGTGTCCGACATACAGAGCAAAATGATGTTTGGTAATGCCTCTTCCATGGTGGACATGGCTAACCTTTTGAAAAATATACCTTCCGTTCACTAATCCCAAACTTTTCGCGTGTTATTAAAGATTTGATGCAGGCACGACATCTACAATTTTCTATAGGCCAAAATTGGCTACTTTAGTTGATGACATATCTAAAATCGTTTTGCTCTCAGGATTTTAACATACTACTTATTTGACAATTGCCTCATTGTAGCTACTATAGAGTCAATATAATAAGTATGAAATAGACATGGCCAAATATTGGCAGGATTCTGTTGTTGGAGATGTCGATCTGATCATTTCGTCTCCTATTTCAATACGGATTCTGGTCGCCATGAAGGGTATCGCAATCAAACCAACGCTTCCTCTAATAATAGGCCGGTCAATAACAATACAACCTGTTTTTCCGATCGGTCACCGATGATTACAGGCGACAAGAATGTGCTTATAACTATGAACCTTTTTCATCTATTAAAATCGGCAGTGAGACGTTACATGCTTCTACGGATTTTTGCGATATTTATCATCTGCGCAGCTGGTTTTTTTGAACCTGAGGCGGCGATGGCCACTGAGGAAGCCAAATACACGGTAATCAAAAAAGTGGGGGCGTTTGAGCTCAGGCAGTACGAAGCCAAAATCGTTGCTGAGACATTCGTGGAAGGTGATTTCAGCAAGGTGGGCAGCACAGCTTTCCGTCGGCTTTTTGGATACATCTCCGGGAACAACCGCACTGAGCAAAAAATAGCGATGACAGCGCCAGTGACTCAAGAGGCGGTTTCGCAAAAGATCGCTATGACCACGCCGGTTGGCCAAGAAAAGGTGGGCGACAAGTGGAGAATTACTTTTGTCATGCCAGCTCAATACAGCACGGAAAAGCTTCCTAAGCCCCTCGATCCCGAGGTAACACTACGGGAGGAGCCCAGACGTTTGATGGCGGCGAACAGATATTCAGGTACCTGGAGCAAATCCAGATATATGAAACGAGAGGTTCAATTGAGAAAATGGGTGGAAGCACAAGGGCTTGAGCAAATAGGAGAGCCCATCTTTGCACGGCACAATGCGCCTTACGTCCCCTGGTTTTTGCGTCGAAATGAAGTGCTCATTCCTGTAAGAAGAT
>DATFMK010000708.1:0-5970 GCA_035267005.1 Balneolales bacterium | reverse complement strand
CTTTATTAATGGAATGACCGGTAATCACCGTAAACGAACTGCTATGATCACGGTGAGTGAGTGGAATACCGGCGAATGAAGCGGCCGCAATAGAACTGCTGATTCCCGGTACGACTTCATATGAAATACCAGACGCGTTTAACACTTCAAGCTCTTCTCCACCTCGGCCAAAAACGAATGGATCACCACCTTTCAGACGGACCACCTTATGACCTTCATTGGCTCTTACGACTAATATTTGATTGATGATTTCCTGCGGTGTGGAAGGTTTCCCGCCCTCCTTGCCGACATATATTATTTCAGCAGAAGGACGAGCTTCCTCCAACAATTCAGGGGCTATCAATCGGTCATATAAGATGACATCAGCATCGCGAATGTGTTTGATACCCCGCAATGTAATTAGATCCGGATCGCCCGGACCGGCCCCAATCAGATAAACTTTCCCCTTTTTTCGAATATTAATTGGTACAACATTCATAAGAATTAAAATTTGTTTTTGATGCCCGCATCCGCTCAATTTTTGACAGATTCCGCGAACATTCTGAGTATTAGGTTCATGCTTATTAGTTAGTAACCACTTCTTCGATAGATTCAAGACCTACACGATTCCAGTAATCACTAAATGCTTCGTCGGCTTGTCGCTCTTCTTTGTACTGCTCCAAAAGTGGTCTGACCGTACTTACTAAATTTTCGAGCTGCACGCGGTCTTTATATCGCTTATTCAAACGTGTACCGGCAGGATCTCCGCCAATAAATACGCTATATTGATTTAGTGATCGGCCAACAAAACCAATATCAGCGACATAAGGTCGTGCACATCCATTCGGGCAACCGGTCATACGAACGGTGAGTTTCTCATTTTCCAGTCCCAGTTCCCTGAGAACTTTTTCCAATTCACGTATGACATCTGGCATCACCCGTTCTGATTCGGCAATAGCGAGTCCGCATGTTGGAAGCGCGGGGCAGGCCATCGAGAACTTGAGTGCGTTCGAAAGTTCTCCCGGCAGCTGAATCCCGTATTTTCTAAGTTCCTGCTCAATTTCATCCTTCTGAGATTCAGAAATATCCGTCAAAAGCAGATTCTGATTGGGAGTCAGACGGACATTGAGATCATATTTTTTGATGGTTTCACGTAATCCGGATTTCAGCTTTAACTGATCGTCATCCTTAATACGGCCATTTTCAATGGAAAGTCCGAGATACCAATTACCATCCGCCTGCATATTCCAGCCCAGGTAGAGATCCAGTTCAAATTTAGGTAACGGTATAAATGGGTCCAGTTTAAAACCTACACGTTTCTCCACTTCCTCTTTAAAGCGATCAAATCCCCAGTCATGGATCAGATATTTCATCCGGGCGTGTTTCCTGTTTCCACGATCGCCGTGATCTCTTTGTATTTCAATGATATTGGTTACCAATTGGACCAGCTTATCTTTGGAGATATATCCCAAATGATCACCCAGCCGTGGAAAGGTATTTTTCTTTTTATGATTCATACCCATTCCGCCACCGACGATCACATTAAATCCTTTGATTTCATTTTGTTCATCAAAAATGGCCACCAGACCGATATCCTGAGTGTACAAATCGATACTATTATCGCCCGGAGCGGTAATACCGATCTTGAATTTTCGGGGGAGATAACTGTCCCCATACAACGACTCTTCCGAGTTAATCTCTTCCCGGTTAGAATATATTTTCTCACCATCAAGCCATAATTCATGATACGCGTGCGTTTCGGGCAGTAAAAGACCGGAGAGAAAATCAGCGTATTCCTGAATTTTAGCCTGTTTCCCTTCTGTATCAGGGGCAGGATTACACATTACATTACGGACAATATCACCGCAGGCGCCAAGAGTGGTAATCAATGTTTTATTGATATTCTGGATGGTCTTTTTCAAGTCCCCCTTCAGAATACCATGAAACTGTATCGTCTGCCGGGTGGTCAAACGCAGGGTTCCCCAGCTAAAATGATTTGCGACATCATCAAGCGCTACATATTGATCGGATGTCATTTTTCCACCGGGAAGCCGGATACGTATCATGAACATATAATGACGATCTTTCCCTTTACGAGCATCCCTGTCATCCTGCTGATAGGTTCCGTGAAATTTTAAAAGCTGTAATCCCGATTTACTGAAATAAGGATTATCATTCTGCAGTTCTTCAGCGATATCTCCACGCAGGAAATGACTATTTTCCTTTATTTTTTCCAGCTTACTTTTCTTCTTTTCGGTATCTGACATAGTTATTTCGTGTTTTAAAAGGCAATTATTCAGTGTTTAAATATTTGGTAATGGATTCAGGAAGAGCTATGCAACATGTGCTGATCAGACTTCCCACAATTCTCATTTGTAAAAAGCACATAAACAAAAAAAGTCCGCTTCCATCACAGACAGCGGACTTTCTTTATGTTATGACAAAGGAATGTCTACATCTCTATCTGCTGCAATTGGATCATGCATGGCATACAGGTTACCACAGGCATGCGACAACAACACCTATCGTCTCTCATAAAAGATGGACTATAGAGAGTTCTGTATCGAGTATGATAATTCGTAACCTGTTTCAAAATAATTATTTAATTCGTTTATATTTTCCTTCAGTAATATTTTCTTGAGATCAAAAAAAAAGCCCACATTCAGGGGGAAAGAATGCAGGCTTTGGAAATTTCTTTTATACTTCTGTTTTACAATCCAAACGTCATCCACAACCTCCCGGTATCGAGGGCTTACAACATGTACAACACATGATACTGTCTGGTATGTGGATATTAGTCAACAAATCTTTTTATTTAAATAGACAACTTTACTTGTGTCAATCAGTGGTAAGAGTAAGTATATAGAATTATAAAATCAATAATATTTTATTCGAAGATTAAACAATGACTGTATTTATTACGATATAAACAATTGATAATCATTGATTTTTATTGTTAAGATTAATTTGAAACATATCCACTATTAAATAGTCTTTGAGGCGACTCCTACAGAGTCTGGTTTCGGATGTTGTATTCCTGATGCTACAAACAGGGTGCTCCTTCGGAGCTAAAAGCATTAAATATTTACGCCTCTCTTATATCTTGTCCCCCCTCATATCTTGAATCCCCTCACACCTCGTTCCCAAAGTCCCCTTTGGCAACGCCACTCCGGAAGCTCTGCTTCCTCTCAGAAAACCAATCCAATTTATACGAAGAAAAACCCGTCATAAAATCTTTCTCTGAAATACATGAGAAACGGAGTTTCTGGGTTTGCATTCCCAACGAGACGTTGGGAACGAGGTAAAATGTTTACGCCTCTCTTATATCTTGTACCCCCTCTCACCTCGTTGCCAAAGTCCCCTTTGGGAACGCTACTCCGGAAGCTCTGCTTCCTCTCAGAAAACCAATCCAATTTATACGAAGAAAACCCGTCATAAAATCTTTCTCTGAAATGCATAAGAAACAGAGTTTCTGGGTTTGCATTCCCAACGAGACGTTCGGAACGAGGTAAAATGCTATCACCTCTCTCTCACCTCGTTCCCAAAGTCCCCTTTGGGAACGCTACTCCGGAAGCTCTGCTTCCTTTCAGAAAACCAATCCATTTTATACGTAAAAAAACCGTCATAAAATCTTTCTCTGAAATATATGAGAAACGGAGTTTCCGGGTTTGCATTCCCAACGAGACGTTCGGAACGAGTTATCTTATAAGCTTTTATTGGCGGCGTAGTAGCTTACCCAAACCATGGCCTCGGCTGTGCCGTCGAGTGTGGGTTCGTTGGTTGAGAAATCGCCCCATTCATCATGATAGATGATATAATCAGATTGAAATGGTGCATATTCATCAGGTTTGGTCAGATGGATGTATTTATGAAATTGATTGTAAATCGATGTATAAATGGGACCGTCGAGCATGCCTCCGGTTATCTGTCGATGTGTCAAAAATGCAATTGAACTCTGAGGTTCGGTCGGATAGCGGGTTCCCACTCCAATAAACTGACTCACTCCCCAAGGATTACGTCCAAGCAGCCAATCTCTGACTTCCAGTGCCATTCTCCGATATTTGGTATCACCGTTCATCTTCTCATATAGAATTTCCTGATTAATCAGAGCGGAAGCGCGATTATTGGAACACCAGACAAATGGAAAACCAGCGGCATATGGATTTTTTTCGGCTTTTTGATAAACCGCCTGCAATCCGGTACGGTAATAGCCCGCCAATGTATCCTGAAAGGACTTACTCACCAACGGGAAAAGTTCATAATGACCTAAATTCATGAAGGGATAATATTCGTAATGCAAGGTCGTATCTCGTCCCATCCATGAGGTGCTTCCGATTTCCCGTGCATAGGTCTTGGCTTGCTGCAGATATGCAGCCATATGCGTCATTTTGTATAATTCGGTGGCCCCCCACTCCATATCGTCTTTCCAGGTGATTTCATGATATCTATACCGGGCTGAATACGGAATTCCTTCATCATGTCCCGGTTGTTTACGGCCCATTGCATATACTTGTTTAGCCGCTCTTAAATAAACACGTGCATCGACCGTATCTTTCAGATCTTTTTCCCAGATATTGGCCGCCAAAGCCATCACGGCAGCATATCTTCCGGCTAAATTCGCTATGCCATCGGACGTATTTTTAAACTTGCCCAATCCCTGCGGTTTACCGGTCGCATAATAGACAACGCGATAGCTCTCGGGACCCCAGCCGTAATTTGAGGAATCAGCATAAGGCCATTTCCAGCCAATATGATCACGGTCATCGCCTACTTGCGAAAACAGCTGATCCGGTTTGGGATGCATTTTCAACATCCATTTCAATCCCCATGCCGCTTCATCCAGAACATCCGGGATGCCATTGGGTGTCGGATGTCCCAAAGCATCGACGTGATCTGAGAAGACAGCGGGATTCTCACGATAACTGAAAAGCAAACGCCCAACAGTGTTACTGGAAGTCATCAGGTACTTCAAATCATCACCGGCATCGTGCCAGCCACCGGATGCATCGATATAGGTACTGTCGGGCATGGGACCGTACATGGTCCGACCGTCTTTGGTATGGCACACTTGTCCGAGAAAAGGGTTGTAGCCACAACGCTGCTGCCTCAGGTATTCCAGTATTTTAACCGGCATGTTATCATAAACATGCGCACCAATATGAAAAGACAGAGATGTCTGTCCGGTATTCAATATCTTGATTTTATAATATCCAGGTTTATCCAATGTGCTGAAATCCAGCAGATAATGATATTTATACCGGCCAAATGTACCGCTGTTTCTTCTTACTTTTGCCGGTCCCCAGATTTTTTGATCTGTTTTTGCATCTACAATCTCAAACCGGATTCGCTGCTTTTTGTGGGAAAAAGCCAGCGCCATTTTTTCATCTTTGGGAAGATATCCGACCTGATTGGCTCTAACATATATTTTTGAGTTTTGAGCCATTACATTCGTGGTAATGAACAACCCAAATAACAAACATAACACCGTACGCATATCGCAATAATTTAGAACTAACAATTGAATTTCATTGTATTAAGGTATTTTCTATAATGTTATAAATTCCATAGTGATATGCCAACCATAGAATTATTATAATTTTGAAATTTGATTTGAGAGTGTTCTCAAATCGATGAGTTAGATAGGAACTGCTTCGATACCAGGCTCTGCATCCTGGAATTTGTGTTCGATATGCGGATTAGATGGACCCCACCGTCGAGGTGGAGCCCATCTATTTTTGCTTTTATATTATTAGCTTACAAACAAGATAATTTCAAAATGAACTTAAATTCTGAGTATCCTTTAGTTATTCCGGTTAAAGTCAAGAAATATAATTCTAATTGGGTTTATCTTTTATTACTTTTTTGAGTAATTGTGTAGTAGGAGCAAGCCTTTGGATCCCGCCTTGACGAGTTCCTCGTCTTGGGACCGGGTTTGTTCCTGTCTTTTTTTATATTGTCGTTGAGAGACCGGAGCCTTGGGATCAAAGCGTT
>DATFMK010000707.1:0-9191 GCA_035267005.1 Balneolales bacterium | reverse complement strand
CGGATTATTCACCAAGAAATTTTGACATGTCCCGAAAGCTTTCGGGATTAAAAATGTGCATGAAACGTACAGTGGTACATTGATTAAGCATTTTTAAATTCAACGCAGAGCACGGCCAAATTTCGCAGCTTTTTTTAGCGTCCTCAAAATCGAGGATCAGTTTATTTTTTATAAGTTACTTTATTTACAATATGATATGTATTACTTCATATTGGTTTCGTGAATAATTCGGGTTAAAACAACGTTTTGAAATGAATATTTTACTCTGAAGATTTCTACCTCTTGTCGAAATGACGCAAAAAGTCTTTGAAAGATGGTGAGGATAAAAAACATCACTCAAAGGCGTCATCTCGTACCCGTTTTTTTGGTGAGAGATCTTAAATGTATTTATAATGGGAAAATCTACTATTTATCACCTATAAGTATATCGAACTCACGTTATCGAGTTGATTGTCATAGATAAGATGGACCCCACCTTCGGAGGTGGAGTCCATCATTAAAAAGAATAATGATTAAGAATTCTCCATCATCGATGCTTCTTTGCAACCCCTTCTTTACTCTCCGAGGGTTTAATATTCAGATTGATATGAAATAAATTCAATGGATCGTATTTATCCTTCACCGTAACAAGCCGTTCATAATTATCCCGGTAAGCCAGACGAACTTGTTCCTGATCACTATCCATTGTCATGTTAATATACGAACCGCCGGCCGAGTAGGGATGTACTTCATCAAAGTAATTTCTTGCCCATGAAATCATACGGTCATTGTTCGAGGGATCAGGATCGATAGCACCGATCATCTGTACAAAATTGGCATCTCTATAACCAAAAGAAGTATCCTTTTTACCTACTTTATGTACCGCACCATTGATCGGGTAGAAATGTACCGTTGAGAGGGTAGTTGGTATCTTTTCCCCATGTTTCACATGAAGGTCGATGGCTTCATCGGTAATTTCTTTGATGAAATCTGATTTCCAATACCATTGCAGGCCGGGAGCGAGTAAGTCATCGAATAATGTTTGCAGGGCGGGCCATGGTATCGGTCCGGTGAAATCAATAGCCGGTTTACCAAATTCTTTCTGAATGTTAGTGAATCGCTTCTTAACCTGATCTCCGTTTCCCCGGTCACACCAGACAATGGTACACATCTTTTTTAAATGGAATTCTTCTGGAAAGGGCGCAGCCGGTGGAACGATCATCATTCCAAACCAACCACTAATTTCTTCAGGAGCTTTCAGTACATAATCCCGCCATTTTTTCATGATTTCACGTGATTGGTCAATTGGCCACAACATGGGTCCGCCATAGACAGAATTTACCTGGTGCAAACGAAATTCAAAAGAAGTGACCACTCCAAAGTTACCACCACCACCGCGAATGGCCCAGAAAAGATCTTTATTTTCTTTCTCACTGGCTGTCACAAATCGACCATCAGCCAAAACGATATCGGCGCTGATAAGACTGTCGACAGTCAATCCAACACTTCTTGAAAGATATCCGATACCCCCGCCGAGGGTCAATCCGGCTACACCCGTTGTTGATACGAATCCACCCGGAGCTGCTAATCCGAAAGGGTGTGTAGCATGATCCACATCGCCCCAGGTACATCCTCCCTGAACATGAACCGTACGAGCCTTCGGATCAACCCTGATTCCTTTCATACGACCTAAATCAATAACTAATCCGTCATCTATACTACCTAAACCCGGTCCGCTGTGACCGCCACCCCGGATTGCAATAGGTAAGCCGGAATCCCGTCCAAGATTCACGGCGGCAATGACATCGGCGACATCAACACATTGAGCTATTATCGATGGATGTTTATCGATCATTCCATTATATAGTTTACGAGCATCATCATATCCGGTATCTCTTTTGGTGAACAAGGGACCGCGGAAGGATGTGCGAAGTTGATCTGCTTGAGATTCTTTTGCCATAATAATCCTCCTGTTGTGGGAACAAGAAACCTGCATGAATTCACAGAACATTATTCACATTGAGGAAGCGGCAAATGTCCGAGATTTATGCTGGTTTGGTGTTAATCCTGGTTAATTTTAAATATGGTTGGAATTAAACTGTTTAAACAGCCACCACAATACTTAATCCACGTGTATAAGTGTATAATTTTATGCAATATGTGATGAATAACAACATCATTAATTTCTTTTAATACCTGAGAATTTTGGGTAAAGTAAGGGATAGTAAAAGTGAGATATGATAGTAGAACTGAATGATAAGAAAAATGGAGAATTATCAGCTTGTTATCATGAGACAAAATTAGAGAATACTGGGAAAACTAAATTGATCAATGTTTATTCATCACTGATCATTGAAATTTTTCACAATTTTCCCCATGTAAAACTGACCCCGTTTTTCCCCTCTAAAGTTAATAACTTCAGGAAGATATCCCCATTGTTCAAAACCGAATTTCTTCAGTAATGCCAGACTTTGTTCATTTCCATCAATGATAACTGCAAAGTATATGCGTTTTTTCAATTCTGCAGCTTGGGTTAAACAGCATTCCATTAATTGAGATCCGATACCTTGATTGTGATGGTTTCGGTCAACATAATAACTTATTTCGGCGACTTCATTCAACGCGTCTCGACCTGCCCGGTAGGGAGATATAGAAGACCAGGCTAATATCTCATGGTTCTTTTCAAAAACAAATACCGGGTATTTATGTGAGGAATGTTCTTCAAACCATTTTATCCGTTGTTGAGTGCTAAAAGGAATGATCTGAGCTGTTTGAAAACCCTGTTCAATGGCCTGATTATGTATACGGTTTATGGCAGAAAGATCATTTTTAGATGCTAATCGTATCATAAGTATATTCTATATGTAATAGAAGGCTTTGCAAAATCCCTGGTTTTGCATAGGCTTCTAATATGTATACATAATTTTTATAAATAAATATAAGAGAAGGTTTGATAAATATTTATATATAATGTTATATATAAATGTAATTGAACGATAGAATTGTGTTGAATCAGGTTATTTGCAGTTAAATTTCGATGTGTAATCAGGAAAAACGATTCACTTCGTTTTACGGTCATGCCGTAATATATAATATTCTTTTATAAGGTTGTGACTTATTTTCTAAGATAATGAGGTCAAAACAGTTCTACATTAAGTGTATTAATGTTAAATGGGGTTTTACGATATGAAAAAAATCATAAGTGTTTTTTTGGGTTTATTAGTTGTTATCGTTGTTGGTATGTTTGTTTATTTGTATGCGGCATACCCGGATGTGCCAGCTGCTCAAAATATTACAGTGAAAGGAACTCCGGCTCAGATAAAAAGAGGAAAATATCTGGCGAATCATGTCTCAATGTGTATGGATTGTCATTCAACCCGGGATTACACTAAATTTGCCGGTCCGGTTGTTCCCGGTACATGAGGAAAAGGCGGTGAAATATTCGATAAAAAAGAAGGTTTCCCGGGAACATTTATATCCAAGAATATTACGCCTTATAATTTAAAAAATTGGACAGATGGAGAGCTCTTCAGAACTATTACAACGGGCGTTACCAAAGATAATAATGTATTATTTCCGGTTATGCCTTATCTCGATTTTAGCAATATGGATCCAAGGGATGTAAAGGCGATAATCGCTTATATAAGGACCTTAAAACCAATCGAATACAAAAATAAAGCATCCAAGGCTAATTTCCCGATGAATCTGATCATGCGAACCATACCTCACCAATACAATGGTGGCGTGAGACCAGCTGTAAAAGATACGGTAGCGTACGGGAAATACCTTGTAAATATTGCAGCTTGCATGGATTGTCATACTCCACGGAAAAATGGTCAGCCTATAAAAACCATGTACATGGCTGGTGGAATGCCATTTGTTATGCCGAGTGGAACGGTGCGTTCTGCAAATCTAACTCCCGATAATGCTACAGGATTGGGCAGCTGGACCTCCAATCAATTTGTTGCTTACTTTAAACAATATGATATCCCTGCAGATTCCCTGCCATCTCCAAAGCAGGTTGGATATAATACCGTTATGCCCTGGACTATGTATGCCGGTATGAAAAAGCAGGATTTAAGAGCTATTTTTGCCTATTTGCAAACGTTACCTCCGGTAAAACACGTGGTCAAAAAATTTATACCTGCCTCAAAAATAGCTCGTAAATGATTGACAAATTTTTAAAGAAAGGATTACATATGAATTATCAGGATAAACAAAAACACCCGGTTTCAAATTTAGAAATGGAAAAAGTTACTCCTAAAAGGATCTTTGAGGTAGGGCAAGCTTTTTTTGGGTCTAAGCTATTACTGAGTGCCGTTAAAATGGAATTGTTTACAATATTATCAGGAAATCCTTTGTCGGCTGAGGCGATTCGGGGTCGCTTAAATCTACATAAGCGGGGGATTCATGACTATTTAGATGCTCTAACGGCGCTTGGATTTTTGATCAGAAATGGTTTAAACAGTGAAGCCATTTATGAAAATACCCCAGAAACAGATATGTTTCTGGACAAAAATAAGGGAACGTATATTGGCGGAATATTAGAGATGGCGAATGATCGGTTGTATCCGTTTTTTGGTAACCTGGAAGATGCTTTACGAACGGGACGGCCACAAAATGAATCTAAAGATCAGGATGTGGATATCTTTGATGAATTATATAGTGATCCTAATCGTTTAAAGCAATTTCTTGGTGCGATGTCGTCGGTACAGCGAATGAATTTTAAATTATTGGCTGAAAATTTTGATTTCTCTGATTATGAAACACTGTGTGATGTTGGCGGGGCTGATGGTTCATTGTGTTTGGCAATAACGAATCAATATGATCATATTCAATGTAACTTGTTTGATCTGCCGTCGGTTATTACAATCGCACGTAATAAAATCAATAAATCGGAAAATGCGGATCGAATAACCTTAACTCCTGGTAATTTTTGGGAAGATGAGATTCCCCGTTCGGATGTCATTACAATGGGTAATATTCTTCATGATTGGGGAATGGATGAAAAAATGAAATTGCTCAGGAAGGTATATCAAAGTTTACCGGAATATGGGGCCTTTATCATCATAGAAAATATTATTGATGATGACCGATCAAATAATATTTCCGGTTTACTGATGTCTTTAAATATGCTGGTAGAAACACCGCGCGGATTCAATTTCACCGGTAAAGATTTTGATGAATGGGTAAAGGATGTGGGATTTTCCTCCTCGGATATATTACCACTTACGGAACACGCAAGTGCAGCAATTGCTTATAAATAAAATGCTGATAATAAACTTGAAATTATTTATAAAAAGAGATTAGTCAATTAGCCGGCCATTTTCCGTTGATGATTTTTGTCAGTTGTAATTTTGAAGGATCAATTACAACGTGTTTAATCCGTTTCCTTTTCCAGGTATAGACCATATGCACTAAGCCATCATGAGTCTGAATGACAGCGGGGTATGAAAATTCCTTATTAGGTGTATTTTCCAGGACGAGTGCTGCATACCACGTTTTACCATCTTTAGAAACCGCCACATTCAATGGAGAACGGGGACCATTAGCTTTATGATCGGGTGGTAAAACATTATTATATACTAACAATTGACGTCCATCTTTTAATGTGATCGCATCAATTCCGGAATCGTTATTGGGCAAATTGGTCTTTGTTAGTTTGCTCCACGTTTTGCCGTTATCGGATGACCATGTTTGAAGGATAGCTCGGTTTTTACTTCTGCATAATGCCTGAAGCCTGCCATCTTTATGAAACAAAATAGTTGGTTGAATCGCGTTGAATGTTTTAGCCGTATTTATAGGGCCCACTTTCTTCCATGTTTTTCCAAAATCGGGTGTAAGTTCAAAATGGACCTGCCAGCCATGATTTTCCGTACTGGATCCGCAAAGCAAATCGCCGTTTTTTAATAGTACCGGTTTATCTTTAATGGGACCTAATATCCCTTTGGGCAGTTTTTTCGGACCGGACCAGGTTTTCCCGTCATCATTTGAAGTTCGCAACATTCCCCACCAGGAGGCAGGATGGGGCCCAACTTTGTAAAATAATAAAGTCTTGCCATGAGGGGTATAATACAGAACAGGGTTCCAGCAGGGATATTCTTTACCATCTTTTTGCTTGCCAGTAGCTACTTCTACTGGTGTCGACCATTTTGAGGTACCGTTATCTTTACGGCTCACCCAGATACCGACATTGGGATTTCCCTCAGCTTTCCCACCGAACCAGGCGGCCATCAGTCCATGTTTTGTTTCAACTATTGTGGAAGCGTGACAAGCCTGAAAAGGTGCCTTTTTAAAGATAAATTCGTCCTTCACAATTCCTGTTTTCCACCGGTTTTGTTTTTTTGATTGGCAGCCCATTAAACCCATACTTGCGGCAAATAATATGATCAGGATTTTTCTCATAATATTATAAATAGTTTATCAATGATCTGAGATTCTTGTCAATAAGATTCGAAAAGTATCTTAAGAATTTCCTGCTTTTTAACTTTTCGATATGTAGAATCTGATAGATTTTATATCTTCATTATTATTGTCCATAGTCTTCTATGTATTCATTGATCAATCAATCATATTATTTTTTGATCTTCACAATTCAATAAATTTTATGTATATAAATATAAATATTATTGATATATAAACAACTCATCTTCTTTGCATGTTGTGATAATGATGCATTATAAGAAGGCGTTGCAAAACCATGGGTTTTGTTCAATATCAAAGCCTGAGCGACTTCGAAACCACAGCATGTTAATTATATTCGAGGATTTTGAAGTCGCAAAAATGAAGAGATTGGGCAAAAGAATGGTTTTACAAAGCATTCTATAATTCAATGGGTTACAGGCATCGACGAACCAAGGGAAGTGTGCGAAGTAGATTTATAAGGTAATCATGAATGGGAATCTTAGTTAAGTCGTTTTTTCCCATAAGGCGAAGATCAGTTTAGAGAGGAATATTAATTTTCAAGAAATCGAGTGTTTCAACTAACAAAACTGAATTTTCTTTAACGTGAGGTTCGTTTAAGATGTTGGATTAGCTCTCTTAAACTTTATACTAAATCGTCCAAAATGCAAATTCTGCAACTTATTAATGATTTAGCCCTTGAAATTTGAATTAAAGATAAGGACCTGTCAGTCCGCGAAAGCTTTCGGGACTGACAGGTCGCTATGAGATGTGCCTTATTATATTCAATGATCTGTAACGTTTCATTTCTTTGAGGATCTCATTCCATTCTTATCCAAACCTTACATTTCTATAAGTATCAAAAATGGTGAAAAAAACATTTAACCTACTATCATGCAATTGTTTATGTGATGATGGAATGTTTATGCCTAAAGGTTGTGTTTGCAATATAGTAACGTAAGAAAGGTTATTAATAATGATAGTATTGCAAAACATAGGAATATCTAATAGAGATCAATGACTCGAATTGCAAAATTATTTGATAAGGAATAATAATCACTTGAAGTTTTCCGTGATATATCATTTTTTGTTGAGCAATGTTTTAAAATTGTGTGATTATGTAGTATTTCGACGACCAACTGATAACAATCAAAATTCAATAATTATAAAGCAATTGATATTAGTGAAATACGCTATGATGGATAGGAGTCTTTATGCCGGATAAACTGGGATTCGTTTCTACAAGATTTGCCGGCACAGATGGCGTTTCTCTTGAAAGTACAAAATGGGCTGATGTCCTGCTTGAAGACGGACACGAAATATTCTGGTTTGCGGGAAAGTTAGACCGCGACAGAGAACACAGTATGTGCATACCGGAAGCTTATTTTGGTCATCCTGAGATACAATGGATAAATGCACGGATCTGGGATCATACCTCCCGGTCGCCGTTAGTAACCCGACGCATACACGATATCGCCGAATATATTAAAAGCAGGCTGTACGATTTTGTTAGAAAATTCGATATCGATATTCTTTTTATCGAAAATGCACTTGCAATTCCCATGCATATTCCTCTGGGCTTGGCGGTAACTGAGTTTATGGCTGAGACAGATATTCCCGCTATTGGACATCATCACGATTTCTACTGGGAAAGATCACGCTTTCAGGTGAATGCCGTTCATGATTATCTGGAAATGGCTTTTCCGCCAAGGGAATATGACATGCAGCATGTCGTAATCAATCAAACCGGACAGGAACAGCTTTCATGGAGGAAGGGGCTGTCATCAACATTAGTTCCCAATGTGCTCGATTTCGAAACACCACCGCCTTCTATTGATAGTTATTCGGCCAATATCCGGGAAGAAATTGGTCTGTCAGAGGATGATGTGATGATCCTGCAACCTACCCGTGTCGTTCCCCGAAAAGGAATTGAGCGTGCCATTGAATTGGTTGAAATGCTTGAGGATCCGAAGTACAAGCTGGTTATTTCCCACGATGCCGGTGATGAAGGTATTGAGTATAAAAAAACGTTAGAGGAGCTGGCTCAGGATGCCGGTGTGGATGTAAGGTTTATTTCCACACAAATTGGTGATTCCCGCCGGGTACAGGATGATGGAAACAAAGTGTACACCTTATGGGATTTATATCCGCACGCCGATTTGGTAACCTATCCAAGTTTATATGAAGGCTTTGGAAACGCATTTTTGGAGAGTATCTATTTTAAAATTCCGCTGTTGATTAACCGATACGATATCTATGCGCGCGATATCGAACCCAAAGGCTTTAAAGTGGCCATGATGGATGGCATTTTAACACGAAAGGTGGTTGAGAAGGTACGTCGTATTTTGGATGATCCGGCGTATCGTAATGCTATGGTGGAATACAATTATAAATTGGCGGAAAATTTTTATAGTTATTCAGTGCTTAGAAGGAAAATGAGATTGTTAATATCAAATATCGAGGGGAAATAGATCGGTTATGATTCGATATTTTTCAAGTGATAAAATAGACCGTATCAGAGAGCGTATACGCAAATTATACGGCGGCAATAACGGCAAAGATCTGGTGGAACGGATGGATATGATGGTAGGCCGATATAATATAGGCATTGATCCACACCAACCCGATCATTATTGGGATCAAACCGATAATGTACTGATTATATACGGTGATATGGTTCAGGATGAAGGAGAACGGCCTTTACAAACCCTAAAACGTTTTTTGAATAATTATTTAAGGGATGAGATCGATACCATACATATTCTGCCGTTTTTCCCTTATTCCTCGGACGACGGGTTTGCTGTGATTAA
>DATFMK010000706.1:0-12905 GCA_035267005.1 Balneolales bacterium | reverse complement strand
ACCACCGAGTCATCGGAAACGGTGCAATAACTCGATTTGGCCAGGTATATGCCAAAAAAATTATTGATCAGCGTATTATGTGAAACCTGACAGTGTTTAACATTGATCAATTTTATACCTGCATTATCATAGATATAGCTGACGCCCGCATTTCGAAATGTCAGATATTCGATAACTACACTATCGGCAGTGACATCCATGATCTCATATTTCCCCATGCCGTCCAACACGGCCCCTTTCTCACCCGTTATGGTAACCTGCTTATTAACATTAATCTTGTTCCCGGTATAAATGCCTTTTTTTACGATGATATGATCACCTTTACGGGCTACTTTCAGTGCGTCTGTGATGGTGGTTACCGGACCGTTTTTGCTGACTATAATATTTTTTGCCGAAACGGTCCCAGTCATCATTACCAGTAAAATGATGACGATTGAAAGTCGAGCAATTCTAACCCGGGACATACTCTTCTCCCATATATTTTATTTCATATTTTGTTTCACATAATCCTGCAAATCTGACCATTTTATCCTTTTTCCGTCGAATTGGCGCTGAATATTCGTCATCTCTGAATCGTTGGCAACAGCTAATAAATTTAAGCTCATTGGACTGCGTATTTTATCCGATTTTATAAAAATGGCAGATTTTGCGTTTAACCATTGTTTGGGCAGCAAAAAATTGTGTACCCACAATTTGGCATTCCCTTTTTTGTGCTGATTCATTTGTCGATAAAAAGCAGCCAAACATTCGATGGAGTCGAATTTGTAGACTTTGCCTTTGGCTGTTATCAGTTCACTGGCAAATCGCGTATCGGTTATCCCCATTTTACAATAAGCGCAGATATCCTGATTAATATTAATATCTCTGGGTTTTTGATTACTGCAAGAAGTATTTATCACTAAAATGATCAGGAAACCCAAAAATACCCTACCTCTACTCCTTATATTTTTCATGTGTAACTCCCTTTGCGCTTTTTACTGCGATATTCACTAAATACGACGTATAATCCGATAAGAATGGATACCATTACAAGAATTCCGCCTAATCCGGGATGAGATGTGACATGAATATTTAATAGTTGCCTGGATCCAAATACGGGTGGTTGAAAGCTCATTCCAGGAATCTTAATAGCGGCATCAGGATTCAGATTATGACCATAATCATATAACCATAAATAGAAATCGACCATACCGACAATAGCCAGACCTGTAAATGTTACTAACCATCCCGTTAGCAAAATACGGTTATTGATAACAATGACGATAAATCCAAACACGGCGATAAATAAAATGGCATATGGCATAATTTTTAACTCCGGAACGGAATCAGGTTCTATGGCTTTCATTCCGATGTAATGATTCAAATCATTAATAGTCTCAATATTATGAGGATGCAAAGCCGTGATATTATGTATCCAAATATTCAAACCCAGACCTTCCGGATATTGGGGGGCGTCAAGATGGATTTGCCAAAGTGGGAATAGAAATACGGCAAACAAAAAAATTAAAGCTATCCCTAAAAGTATTTTATTAGTGGTTTTCATTAAAACCTTCCTCTCCAAAATGATTTAATCCGAATTACTCACGTAAATAATAAAAATAGCACTTATGATATTATTAATATATAATTTGCAAGTATTTAGTCATTACCCAAATTTGAGGACTCTAAAAAAGCTGCGAAATTTTCCCGTGCTCTGCGTTGAAATTAAAAATGCTTAATCAACGTCCCGAAAGCATTCGGGACGCTTCTTGCGCATTTTTAACTTCGCCTTGATCACGACAAAATTTCTTGGTGAATAATCCGGGTTAATCCCAAAAATAGAAGGAGGATACTAAGATCCTCCTTTCTCACTTTTATATGTCTTTATTCGTACCGTATGATAATTTAATATCCGAATTGGCGGGAGAAACCCGAACATAGCCCTGCATTTCCTGATGCAATGCCGAACAGAAGTCCGTACAGTAGAATGGATAAACACCCGGTTGTAAAGGTTTCCAAACGGTCGTTCTTGTCTCGCCCGGCATGATGAGCATTCCGGCATTAAGATTTCCCTTCATGGCGAATCCATGCGGAATATCCCATTCCTGCTCAATATTTGTGACGTGCATATAAACCGTATCTCCAACTTTAATACCTTCGATATTATCCGGCGTAAAATGGCTTCTGATAGCCGTCATGTAAACATCCACTCTTTTCCCATTTCTGACGACTTTAGCATCGTGCTCTTTACGTGTTACGTACGGATTATGATTATCACTCAGCTTAAAATATTTAACCTGACCGGTATCAATCAGACTTGCCGGTATTTCTGCTGCATTATGAGGTTCACCTTCCACCGGAAAATCCAACAATAGTTTCATTTTATTACCACTGATATCGAATAACTGTTCTCCGGCAAACATTTCTGGTCCGGTGGGCAAATAGCGATCTTTGGTGATTTTGTTCAATGCAATCAAATATTCTCCGAACGGATGACGCGTATCTCCTCCCGCAACAGTGAGGTGTCCCGTTGAATAATAAGCCGGATGACGATCGAGTACTTTCCCGGTTTTAAGGTCCCATTTGACTATTTCCGATGAGATAAAATCGGAATTGTAACCATGTCCGTTTCCATCATATTCTACATGTAATGGACCTAATCCCGCATTTTTGACCTCGTATGCTAACACCGATTCATATTTTAAAATTGGGATTCCCCCAAGTGAACCGGTCGTGTCGTTATTTTGAATGGCGTTTTGCATTTTACTGAACGATTCGACAGGTACGACTGTGGAGAGTTTTCCACCTTCGGCTATATATTCACCCGATGGAGAAACGTTAATTCCGTGTGGGGATTTGGGAGCAGGCATGTAATAAATAGCTCCTTTTAAATCGGATGTTTGAAGGACCCTAACCTGTTTCATCACTTCTGTTTTGACGACTCCGGTTTCGGGGTCGCGCAAGTTATGATCATAGTTACTCGATACGAGTTGTCCTTTGCCATCAGCTGCAGCTTGTTCGGCTTTCTTCCAATTGACCGCCAGTACGAAATCTTTATCTTTTTGGGATGCATTTACTTCAAGCAACGTATGCGCTTCTTCGCTGTTATAACAGGTATAAAAAACCCAGTCCTTCGATACACCCAAACCGAAACGACCAAGATCGTAATCGAACGGCGGTACTTCGATTTGAAAACCGATATTCATTTCCCCTGTTTTTTGATTCACTTTGATCAATGAGATCGTCCCATGGAAATTCTTTTTGTATGATTTGATCGGGACGTCAACCCCGTTTCCCAGCGGTTTGGGCAGTGGGATACTGTATTCAGTATTGGCAGAGATGTATTCGGTATTCGATGAACAGAAAGCAGAAGAGTGCTGACCAGCAGTATTCGGGATTTCGATAATTTCATCGGTACGGAAAGTTTTCAAATTGATTCTTGCGATTCTCGGTGTGTTACGATCGTTGATGAAGATCCAACGTCCGTCGTAATCACCATTGGTTTTCGACGGTTGGACGTGGTGAGTATCTCCCCAGGGGACAAAACCAAAAGAGGTATTCAACATAGATTTCGTTTCTTCGGTATATCCGTAACCGTTTGTCGGTGTTTGTGAAAATACGGGAATTGTGTAAAGGTGACGTCCCGACGGAATCCCATAAACCGAAACATTACCGGTCCAGCCACCTGACATGAAACTGTAATATTTATCATGTTTACCCGGTGGTACGTAAACATCTGTAGCAGCATCCTCACTGCCTATTTTACTTTTTGGTGAATTACAGCCACTGATCACAAATACTATGGACAGCAATGCTATTCCCCCTACATATAGTTTTTTCAGACATTTATAAATTGACATTTAAATCCTCCATTTGATGAATATTCTATGATATAATTTATTAACACGGACCCATTATTTTTGTGAATTCGGATTTACAGACCGTAGATATTCGAGAACAGACCGCGCCTGTTCTCTCGTCAGATGCATATTGGCCATTTGCGTTGCAAATTTTTCCAACAACTTATGAGCAGTCGGATGCTTTTGCGTCATCCCTGTCGGATTAAGCATCATATTCATGACATAGGCGGGAGTTCGACGACTGGTAACATCCTGCAGATCTGGTCCGACGTAGCGTTCGCCGATTTTATGGCAACTGCTACAATTTTGATCGAATAGTTCTTTGCCTTTAGCAGCCATTTCATCGTTAACAGGACCGGGTTCCAGTTCTTTGGTTACCGGACCGATTCCGTTTTCAATTTGAAATTGGGTCAAGCCACCATCAGCCCGTTCCGTTTGACCGTCGGCTTTTTGTTCTTTGGATTTTTTATTCGATGAACAGCCCCAACTAAGAAAAGCGGTGATTAAAAAAAATACAATTATGGCTCTTTCCATACTCTCTTAATTTGTTTAAAAATATTTTAAGACCTTTATATCTTAATTCTAAATAAAATTTTCTAATGAAGTTTGAGGTTATGATTTCATTTGAGAATCGATCTATAGTATGCTCTTGCAATACATGAAATAATCAAATACCAATACTCTGTCGCTTTCGATACAGAATCTTACATTCCCGATACGGTATCTTTTCTACAATCCAAGTATGCCGACTGTTACCTTTTTATCCATTCCTTCAGTTGATTATACTAATCTTCATGAATAAACCGGAAAATGTTGTCTTTCTATATTACAAGAATTCTTATACCTCTCTTGAAAGGAATAAGATGTTACAACTATTAATACAGTGAAATAAATTATACCACAAATATCAATAATAATATCAAAATATTATATATAAAATTATAATATATAGTTTCTTAGTCCTTACTCTAATAAATCATGAAAGTATTTTAAGGATTTATGGAGATGGAGGTTTAGGGCGAATTATTCACATAACCAATAAGAAGTAATACATATCATATTGTAGATTAGGTGACTTATAAAAAATGAACTAATGTTTGATTTTGAGGACGGTAAAAAGAGTTTCGAAATTTGGTGATTATTACTCTGTATCAGATTAGAAATGACGTCTGCTTTATTTCCTATAAAAACGGTAGGGACGTTGCATGCAACATCCCTACGAAATGTTTTGGCGTAAAATTGTAGCATCTAAGTGTCGATAGGTCCTAAATGGCGCTTAGATTTTATTATTAATTGTTCATTGCTAATTGATTAAAAGTCTTTTCGGGCAAATTTACGCATTGCAAATATGAGAGGAATGACAATCCATAATGTCAGAGCACCCAGACTTATAAAAATACCCAGTCCGCTGCCGAAGAATTTTTCGAACACCGCGCCGGTATATCCCATCAGTGCAGAAATATCGAATTTTAGCAGTAATAAAATCCGTGCAAGATCAATGGGATTAAAAATAGTCAGGCCGATAATCGGTTTTTCCAGAGGATAATCACTGAACATGTAGATCACGAATAATATAATACCATCGTAAATAACTGCGAAAAGTAACCATAATCCGATAACAGTGGCTAATCCTCTTATCCGGTCGTCGAACAGAATAGCAATCAGGTACGAAACTCCGACGAAGATAAAGGTCAGTAGAATGCCAATACTTAAAAGGATGAAGAAAGAATTCAGACCACTTGCGTTATTCAAGCTATAGAGCATGTACGGAATTCCCATTCCGACAGTAAATGAAATAACCAGAGGAATACTAAGCCCCAGGTAAATTCCCCAAAACAGACTGCTGCGTTTAATCGGCTGGGTTAATAATAGCTGAATAAATTCTCTGGAGTTGTATAAGTACATCGTACCCAGAATGATACAAAATAGAGGTACGACGATGATGACTACATTCATCAAACTCATAGTAGTTTTAGTTGCTCCGCCACCGAGACGAAATAGTCCTTCTGTTAAGATGAAGAAAAACAACGTATAGAATATCAGCCATTTACTGCGTACGATATCCTGAAATTCGTATTTCAGGATTTTCAGCATACTTCTGTTCATGCGGCTGCTCCTTCCATCATATGAGCGATGGCCCGTTCAAGTTTTTCTTCCCCGGTTGAGGCGATTAAACCTGGTGTATTTCCTTTATAATAAATCGACCCATCCAGTAAAAATACGATCTCGTCGGAGAGTTCTTCAATTTCAGCCATGATGTGAGAGGTCAGGATAATGGTCTTTCCCGCTTTTTTTTCTTTTCGGATCTTATCCTTTAACATACTGCTCGCCACCGGATCGAGACTGGCTGTTGGTTCATCAAGAATTAAAATATCCGGATTGAATAAGAACGCGATACAGGCATTTACCTTTTGCCGGTTACCACCAGATAAATTCTTGATTTGCTTGTCAAGCTCTTTGGCTAAGTGAAATCGCTCAATCAGTTCCTCATCCAATTCCTGATGATCATCTTTACGCAGATCTTTGATCATATTAATGACATTCCGGACCGTCAAATTTTCAGGAAATCGTGCTATTTGGGCCATATAGCCTATTCTTTTCCGATATTCACAATCTCCATTAATTTTATCTCCCTGAATCCGGATTTCCCCCTCATTAGCTTTGATCAATCCTAAGATACATTTAATAATTGTCGTTTTTCCGGCACCGTTGGGTCCAACTATAGCGGTCACCTTTCCGGCTTCAATTTCCAAATCTATATAATCCAGGACTTTCAATTTACCGTATTTCTTATATAGTTTGTTTAATTCTATCATAAATTTACTTTCAATCGAATCGTTAAAAATTTCTGAGCTATATACTTTTCGATGAGAGAAAATTATTGATGCCCGGTAAATATTGATTGTTTATCCATTTTGAATCATTTGCCCGAATGGATAAGTCGTAAAATGTTGTGTCTTCACAAATTCTCTTGATTTCATTTTTAACATTTTTCCATTCAGAATGCATGGGACATGGACTATCTTCACCACATTCTGGCAAACCAAAAGCACAATTGATAAATAATCCCGGCCCGTCAATCGATTCAATAACTTCGCGCAGTGTAATTCTTTGGGGAGAACGATATAATTGCACACCTCCACGTGCTCCACGGAGTGTTTCAACAATTTTGGCCCGTGACAATAATTGCAGGATTTTGGTTAAAAAATGAAACGGGATTTTCAAAGCATCACTAATTTCTCTTATTGGGACATATTCCTTGCCTTCAACTGAGGACAAATAAAGAACAGCCCATATTCCGTATGTACAACTCTTGGATAACATAGTAATTAATATTTAAGACTCTTTTATCTTAATATCAAGATGTTTTTACCAATAAAAACTAAAATCTATTTATTCTTCTTATAAAAACATCTCTCATGATGATATTGGCCCTTTTTGATCGACCTTTTTTTGAATAACGTATTACATAGAAGTTACAAATCTTTCATGCTAAGTCGAAGTTTAAATTCTTCAACTTTACTCGATACATCGGCCAAACTTTTATTTTCAAAATTTGCTTTTAATTGCTCTCTCTCGGCCTGCCAATGATCGTGCATCGGACATGGCTTTGCATGTCCACATCCAGGTAATCCTAAAATACACTCTGTAAATAATTCGGGTCCATCGATAGCGACTATTATGTCGTACAATGTTGTTTCTTTCACATCTTTAGCCAAGGTAACCCCGCCTTTAGGACCACGCAGAGAAACGACTAATCCGTTTTCTGTAAGCGTTTGCAGAATTTTAGTCAGAAAATGGAATGATATATCGAGATCATTACTTATATCGCGTATAGATATATATTCTTTGCCTTTATTTTTCTTTGCCAAATAAAGACTCGCCAATATGCCATAGCTACATGCTTTCGATAGAACCATTTATCAATTACCTTTTAATTGTAAATTAGGTTATAAATATCTGAATATCTTAAAATCCAAATAGAATATAGGAAATCTTTCTTAATTATCCTTAATCACAGATTATTTTTAAATAATTTTTTTAGAAGAGTTGAGAACCTATACCAAAACGAGTTTTATCCTACTATATTATAGCACAATCAACTAAACCGAACTCTTCTCGTCATCATATCTTTTACCTGCACAATTAACTTGATCAACTTTGGTTAATATATATAAATACTACTTTTAATAATAAGATCTATATATTTTTATTTTATAGATATTATCTATTGATCCATCATGGAGTAGCTTCCATAATAGATCAACGACCAATAAGAGTGATTGATCTTCTTTAAAATTTATTTATTACAGTTTATTCCCAAAATTGCAGGAAACGGAAATAAAAATTCTTTTTTCGTATTTGTCCACATTGTAGTTACGAGGCATAAAGTGTATTTTAGTTGTTTATAAAGTAAATTATAATAAAAATGTATTAGTAACCAATGAATCTAGCTTTAGTATTTTTAATGGGAAGTCCACAACAAGGTGGTGATGGAGGAATGATCAGTCTTCTGTTCATGGCAGCAATCTTTGCTGTATTTTATTTCTTCATCATTCGTCCACAAAGCAAGCGCCAAAAAGAAATTCAGCAAAAAATCGCAAGTATAAAAAAAGGCGATAAAGTGGTAACGAATGGTGGTATTATTGGAATTGTTAATTCCATTGAAGATGATTCATTACTTGTTGAAATAGACAATAATGTAAAAGTGAGATTTCTAAAAAACTCCGTAACCGACGTTAATCCTCAGAAAAAAGTTAAGAAATAATTAATTTTTAAAAAGATTAGCGTCAATATTTAGAACCATGAAAATGGTATGGTTGATATAAAGTTTGATAGTATCGAGTCGGCTATTGAAGATATCCGAAATGGGAAAATCGTTATTGTAGCCGACGATGAAGACCGGGAAAACGAGGGAGATTTTATTGCAGCGGCGAGTAAGGCCACATCGGAAACGATAAATATGATGGCCACTCACGGCCGCGGCCTTATCTGTACTCCCATCACCCGGCAGCGTGCCTACGAATTGAACCTGGATCGTATGGTCGTTCATAATACGGAATCACATGAAACCGCCTTTACGGTTTCTGTGGATTATAAGGGAACATCAACTGGGATTTCAGCCCACGATCGGGCAAAAACGGTTCAGGCGATCATTGATCCGAAGGTACATGAAAGTGATTTTCGCAGACCCGGTCATGTGTTTCCACTCATCTCGGTGGATGGCGGTGTCCTTCGTCGTACGGGTCACACCGAAGCGGCAATTGATCTTGCCCGTATGGCCGGTTTGTATCCCGCTGGAGTCATTTGTGAAATCATGAACGATGATGGCAGCATGGCACGTATCCCCGAATTGGCTAAAGTTGCCCGTAAATTCGATATGAAGCTGATTACGATTAAGGATCTGATCGCGTATCGGATGTCACACGAAACTTTGGTGAAAGAGAATATTAGTGTCAAGCTCCCGACGATCTACGGGAAATTTCACCTTTATGCTTTTGAAGAGCGTTTAACCGGCGGACATCATTTGGCTCTTGTGAAAGGAGAATGGGATCCCGAAGAACCGGTATTGGTCCGGGTACATTCTTCCTGTATGACCGGAGACATATTCGGTTCCAAACGCTGCGATTGTGGGCAGCAGCTGCACACGGCCTTACGAAGAATCGAACATGAAGGTAAAGGCGTACTGTTGTATATGAATCAGGAAGGTCGCGGTATTGGTCTTGTAAATAAGTTGAAAGCCTACAAATTACAGGAACAAGGGCTGGATACGGTAGAAGCCAATGAAGCGCTGGGATTCAAATCCGATCATCGTGATTATGGTGTGGGTGCTCAGATTTTACGCCAACTCGGCATCAAGAAACTGCGACTCATGACCAATAATCCAACGAAAAGAGTCGGGTTGCAGGGTTATGGCCTGGAAATGGTTGAACAGGTTCCCATTGAGATGCCACCTTACCCTGAAAATGAACGATATCTGCGCACCAAACGCGATCGCATGGGCCACGAATTACACAACATCGATCCTCATAGTCCTGATTTTGTCAAATCCATCATTATTGATGAAGAGTCGAATTTTGAGGAATGAATAGTGTTGTGTGTTGAGGCAATTTAGTGAGGATTTATTCCTTGTCGAGATGGGGTTTGTTCTAAACTTGGATTTTATCAAGAGCTTTTTTCAAAGTTTTCCAGGCTAATAGTGCGCATTTTTTTCGTGCGGGGTAGTTTTGAATATCAGCCAAAGCTAAATATTCTTTGTCTTTGAGTTCCGCTTCGGTGATGTTCTCATATGGCGGGGTTAACAGCTTTTCAATGCGTTTGCAAAAATCAAGAATTTCGGCTTTTTTCTTACCCTGAACCGTCTCACATAAAATCGAAGCGGAAGCCTGACTAATCATGCAGCCCTCTCCATGAAAACAAATATCTTTCAGAATACCATCCGGACTGATTGAAAAGTCGAGTGTAATATCATCCCCACAAGTCGCATTTCTCCCCTTTTGATGATAATCGGCAGAACGGTTTTCTCCCCTGCTCTTATTATTTTTGTAATGCTTGATGAGGATATCTGTATAAGGGTTTTCCATCTCTTACCCTTATGATTTTGTCATTCTGATTTACTTATCGGATTCACACCATCCGTACCGGTCGCCAGTAAATCTTTATTATCGTTGCCATCTCCTACTGTTCCTTTTTCGGGCACCGTCTCTTCCGCTTTCAAGCTACCGGAGGGCAGCAGATATTTGCTGAATACAATCAGGATGAGAATAGAGGTTGTGATACAGGCATCCGCAAAATTAAATATGTATGGAAAGACGGTGTGTCCATCTATTTTCAAAGTGAAAAATATGAAATCGACAACATGTCCTTGCATAAATCCGCCATATGACTGAATAATAGCCATAAACATGCGGTCGATAATATTGCCTACTGCTCCGCCGACAATCAAGCCCATACAGATCATCTGTCCGACATTGGCACGAACGGATAATTTTACGGTGTAAATAATGATCCCGATAATAGCCAGCAACGAAATCACACTGATTACCGGAGTCGGAACAATATTTATACCCATAGCCATTCCCGGGTTCTGGGTATAATGAAAAGCGAGCCACCCCTTAATGATATCAAAGTTGTGTAGAGATGGCGTTGTTCGGATGATATATTTCGTAATCTGATCAATAACAATAACAATTAAGGCCGTTATTGTCAGGATTACGATATTTTTCTTTCTATTATGCAATTATTATACCGCTAAATTTTCAGCTTACCTTCTTTTAAGTTTGGCTTCAATACTTATTTGAGTATGAGGTACGGCCTCTAACCTTCCTTTGGAAATTTTCTTACCGGTAACTTTACAGATACCATACGTTTTATTATCGATCCGTTCGAGAGCGGCATCCAGGTACTTAATAAACTTACGGGTTCGGTTAAAGAGCATGTAGGTTTTTTCACGTTCCTGCGCATCGGTTCCGGCATCAGCCATGTGGAACGAGTATGCAGAATCATCCGTACTATTTTCCATGCTGTTTTTCAGGGATTGCTGGAGCATTTCCAGATCTTCTTCCGCTTCTTTTCTTTTTTTCAGAATAATCTGTCTAAAATATTCCAACTCCTCATCCGAATACGGACTTATTTTATTCTGATCTTTTGCTTCTTCTTTTTTTGACGCTTCCATGGTTCATCATACCCTTTAATAGTTTAGGTTTCTTTTAATAGCAATTGTACACTCACTACCGTCAATCTCCCATTCTTTAACGTAATCGGATACTTCCATCTTACCTTCCGCAATATCTACCGCAAGTATTTCGCTCGCGATATATTCACTTAAATGGTCGATAGCATCACGAAGCTTTCCTTCACCTTCATATGATACATTAATGCGATCCGTGACGTCAAAATCGGCTTCTTTGCGCATATTCTGCACCCGGTTGATAAATTCACGGGCTAGCCCTTCGTTAATCAATTGTGGAGTCATTGCCGTATCAACAGCGACGGTCAAACCTTCTTCCGTTTCGACCGACCAGCCATGTAATCCACTTCGAATGATCTCCAAATCATCATCAACTAATCGAATTTCTTCGCCTTCTCCGAGTTTCAAAACGACCGATCCTTCCTTCTCAAAACGATCGATATCTTTAGATGACATTTTTTTGATACGAGGAACGACACTCTTCATTTTAGAACCTAATTTTTTGCCTAAAACAGGGAAATTAGGCTTCGCCGTCTTTTCAACTATGCCGGTATCATCGTCAACATATTCTATATCTTTAACGTTTACCTCATCCAGAATAATATCTTTGACGGATTCGATAGCCTGACGCTCATCTTCACTTTGCAATGGAATGATGATACGTGCTAACGGCTGACGAACATTAATATTGATTTTATTACGTGTTCTAAGAACCATCGAGGAAATACGACGGGCTAATGACATCCTGTATTCCAGCGGTTTGTTGATGGCCGTTTCCTCAACCGTCGGGTAGAAAGCGATGTGAACGGAATCCTCATCTTTATTAGTGACCTCATTTAAACGCTGATGAAGCCATTCACCAATAAAGGGTGCAATTGGAGAAATTAATTTAGACAGACTCGCCAGACATTCATATAAGGTCTGATAAGCAGCCGTTTTATCAATTGATTTTCCTTCTTTCCAGAAACGTCGCCTGTTACGTCGTACGTACCAGTTACTCAGCTCCTCAACAAACTGCTCGATTTCTCTCGCCGTTTTGGTCGGTTCATAATCCTCTAAAAAGGCGTCAACTTTTTTAATAGTAGTATACAACCGCGAAATGATCCAACGGTCCATCTCATTCCGGTCGGATATTGGAATCGGCTGACCGGAATAGTTGAATTTGTCGATATTCGCGTACATCGCAAAGAAGGAATAGGTATTCGTAATGGTATTGAAAAATTTCCGTTGAAGTTCTTTTATTCCTTCTTCACTAAACTTCAGGTTATCCCAGGGTGATGAGTTACTCATCATATACCATCGAACCGTATCCGCGCCATATTTTTGAATAACTTCAAACGGATCGACGGTGTTACCCTTGGATTTACTCATTTTCT
>DATFMK010000705.1:0-2408 GCA_035267005.1 Balneolales bacterium | reverse complement strand
AGGCTTTTCAATCCGCCTCTTTTTTGTCCAATTGCTTGTATATTGGTAAGTGCAATATAAAATACGATATGAATTCAATAGATTGTAGATTGATAGCCGAATTATAAACTTCAACCAAAGTGTGGATTACGCATGGCTAATATACAGTCTCGGAAAGTAACGTAGCTGGCGGAATTTTACACCTGAGATATGGAAACGATATCCCAAAAATCAACCGATACAGCAGGATAGTAATACGTTGGAGGTATCGCAACATTTTGGTTAGGAATGAAGCTGTCGAATTATAGCCATTAAGTTGGCTATTGCAACCCTTTAAATCAGGCGAGTTTTAAAAACCATAATCAATAAGCAGGAAATGATTTGGGGTTTGCTTCATCGCCCGAGCCGTATAATTCATGCCGTAAATTAAAACCAATATATGGCCCGTAACTGGCTGGTGTGTAGTTTGAGTCTTGGGGAATAGCTATCCAAAAATCAAGATCGGATGGAGAAAAAATAAAGGATTGCCTGTTATGAACACCTAAATTCCAGCGCCACGAGATGCGGGAAGACCTGACGAGCTCAAGTGCTTTGTTCTTGTCCATTTCAGTAAAATTTTCAATAAGGAATTCATTTCCAAAATCAAGCCTTCTGGTTGAGCTCCTTTTTACATTCTTGGATGGAATCACGCAGGCATGATTTGCTAATGATAGAAACCCATTTTCCATATCTATACGGGCTTTTTCCTCATTTGCAATTTCAAAAATAGATGCGCTTTCTTTGCTTGAAACAAATAGCAATCTTGCTGGAAAAGCCTCCTGTCTCTCAAGCAGTTGTTCAGCATCGTCTATGGTTTTTGAATATTGAAGCATTTGCCTTGATATCTGGGTGATTGGCATTATATCCCACTCTGTCTGTCTGATAAAGATATTGTTTTGAGATACTGTGATTCCATTTTCATTCATGCCCGATTCACCATCAACCCATCCAGGATTCAGTATAGCTGCAAAGCCATATCCTTTTTGGGGTTTAATGATGTAAAGTATCATATCCTTATAAAAAGGAGATTTTTTGTCGATATCAATTTGTCTTAACGTAATTATTTTTGAATATTGTTCCTTAAAGGAAAATGCAAAACATCCATTACCCTCGGATATGGTACTTACAGTATTTAAGAATAAAATCTTATCATATTCGATTCCCGCTCCCGCAGATATCCCTCTCATTTCCTCAATGTATTCTGTGGGTATATGCTTCTCGAGCCTTCTTGATAGAGTTAACCACTGGCTCTGCGAATCGTCGGATATTCTTTTGTAAATTTCAAAGATGGATCTGTTTACCTCTAATATTTCCTTTCTACATAACTTCCCGTGAGCCAAACCGATCTCATATGGCGTTCCTGTTAAATACACAACGGTAAGTCCGGCTTTTTCATACTTTCTACTCTGATGGAAAACGCTTATTTCGGTTGCGGGTTGGCTAAGCAGATTCTCAATATTGTTCGTATTAGTTGCACATCCTGATAAAACAAAGCCTATTGTAATGATTAATAAAAAAATTATTAATTGATTTTTTTTAATTAATTTCATGGCATAGAATCCTTTGAAATAAACAGGAATTTAGAAATAGAACCAAATAAGAAAGAATGATGGAAAATGACCAGATGGGATTCGCTATACCACCATGTGGTTATCCTGTCAACGTATCCACTATGAGGTGATATATTGAGAGTATCTGGACCTCTGCTGAAGTTGTGATATGCTCGAATTCTAATCCCGAATTGAGTGGAATTCCGTCTACAGAATTTTCATTACATGCAATTTATAACTACCTAAAATTAGAAAATGATATCACCACATTTTTCACATTCTTTATCTGGTTTTATTTTCATATTCAACAATTTTTGGGCTTAAAATTTAGCAAAAAATTGAACCGCAGTGTTTTGGGTTTTATGAACAAACCTTAAATTCCAAGACATTGTGGGTTTCCCCTAGCCAATCCACATTTTGCCTCAATTTTACATTTCGTTATTGCTTCCACAGTTTCAGAAAGCCCTAAATTTATTTCAGGTTCCATCAGCAAATCCTAAATTTTCAGTTCCTTAGAGAAAACATTGGGATATCCTCTTCCCTTTTCCCATCTTCCATACGCAAATCCGTTATAAATGCATCATTCGGCATTTCTTCGAATTTCGGGATATTAAAAAACCGGAGCATAGCCAAATTGCAATACCCCGGTTTTTATCCTTTCCACACAGAGGAATTCGCTACTATTTATTCTTCCAGTTGGCTGATAAATTGATCCACCGTTAACGTCTGCCCCAACAGCGGGAATATTTTCTCCTCGGAGTGATTTTGCTCTTCCTCTGAATTGGCAGCGGTAGCATCTTTTATTACCGTAACCCCATAGCCCCTGTCATAAGCTGTACG
>DATFMK010000704.1:0-4844 GCA_035267005.1 Balneolales bacterium | reverse complement strand
CCCGATCTCCCGTTTTATAAATATAAAATGCGGTTACATAGGGCAACCATAACAAATCATCCGAAAATTTTGTACGAATTCCACGGCCTGTCGGAGGATGCCACCAGTGAAGCACATCTCCCTCCGGAAACTGATGAGAGGCATGTAATAAAATCTGTTCACGAGATATTTCCGGTAATGAGTAAACCAGAGAGGTCACATCCTGCAGTTGATCACGATATCCGAAAGCGCCGCCCGATTGATAAAAAGCGGAACGAGCCCAGATACGACAGGCCAGATTTTGATACAGAAGCCAGCCATTTTCCATGTAATCAAGTGCCTTCTCCGGCGTCTGAATTTGTATAGATGACAATGTGTTTTGCCAAAAATCTTTTATTTCAGTAAAAGCATTTTCAATGTTTTCGATCTTCTGATATTTCGCTATAAGATCCTTTACTTCATCTTCCTGAGCCGACTCTCCCAAAAGAAAATAAAAATTGATCGTTTCTTGAGGTTTCATCTTAAATGATGCACGAAAGGTCGTACACGGATCCATCTTTGATCCGGTTTTTCCCGACAAACTAAGTTTTTCATTTAATGCTGCCGGATTTTTCAAATTCCGGTTACGACCTACAAATTCGGTCCGGTCACAAGTAAATTCAAATTCATAATCCTCAACATCAGATGCCAGGGAAGCAAATGCAATCCTGCCGGCAAATTCCTGATTATAGTAATTTGTTATCAATGTTGCTCTTCTGCTTTCATCGAATTTTGAAGTGATATAACGTGCCGACTGATTTCTCAGAACGCCTAATACCCATTCCCGATAACGATAAAGGGATAAATGCCGCTCTCTTTTACTTTGATTGGTGAGCTGAACATGCACAATTTTTATCGGATCATGGCGAGGGACAAATTGTGTAACCTTTTGATAAAGTTGATAACCTTCCACATTACATGTTGTATAACCAAAACCGTGATGCACTTCATAATCTGTATTAAGCGGAATCGGTCCGGGTTGCGGCGACCAATATATCCCTCTTTTTTCATCACGGATGTAGAGAGCCTCCCCAAATGGATCTAAAATGGGATCATTCGACCATGGAGTTAACCGGTTTTCACGGCTGTTTTGACTCCATGTATAACCAGCCCCCTGTTCAGTCGCTATAAAACCAAATTGCTCATTGGCAATAACGTTAATCCATGGCATTGGAGGTTTACGGATCTCTTTCTTCTCTGCATTTACATGTACATTAATAATATATTCATCACCTTCTTTCGAAAATCCACCATAGTCGTTGAATAAAGACAAATCATTTTTTGAATCCGTACCGGTCTTTTCAGGCGGATCGTCGATAATAGTTTTCTCTTTTTTATCATCAGTACGAATCGATTTGTCAGATTCCGATGATAGAGCATCCTGATATTTTCGTTCGGTTTCTTTTACTTCTTCCTCTGTTTTTTCCTCATCCTCAATATTCTCAATTTCATGAAGACTTAAATTGGGTAACTCACCATAAAGAACCATTGAAGCCACGGTGTGCAATAATACCAAATCCTGATCGGGCATTCCTTCAGTTTTCCTCAAAAAGACACCGCCGTTTTGATTCAAATATTGTCTTTCGGGTGAGGATTGGATGGCCTGTAAAACTGCATTTTGAAGCTCATCAGCGTATGATGCCGGATGATCATTCAATATTAGCAAGTCCGACTGAAGACCTTTAATTCTCCAAAACTGATGGGCTTTAAGTACGGTACGAATCGTCTTCATCTCTTCAAATTTTTTGATATGAACGACAACTAATGGCAAATCACCGGATATGCCATAAGCCCAAAGTCCGGCTTGTTGTAAACGATTCTTTTTTAGTTCTTCCTCACTTGACCGAAGCAAAGGATTTCCATACAATAATGCACTGGCCATTTTCTGGAAATAAAAGGACTGTTCAATTGAGATATCCAGATTCTCTAACTCTATAAGTCCATACACCTTGGAGAGTTCAAACACACGATTTACAGAATACGGATTGTCAAAGCGGTCGGCCATGGCAACGGCCGCTTCTCTTGTATACGCTGCTCCAATTCCCAAAGTGACCTGAATTTTTTCACCCGGCTTCAATTCGACAATGCGGCGTAAGCTAAAGGATGGATCCAGTACATTACCTATGGTGCTGGATAGTGGTTGATCCGGATCCATAGCATTGGGATTAGCAAGGGTTCGACCTCTACCGATAAATTTTGCTCGGTCGGTCTCGTATTGAACCGGTTCGGTCATACTCTCAAAATCATGACAAGCCATGACATGAACCATCCAAATGGGTTTGTCATCAGATGACCGGGGACGTCGTTTGGCTATTAAAGCATGTTGTTCAGGCAAATAATCGGTTTGAATAAATAATTTGGAAAATGCCGGATGTGCGTTATCCGCATTCGCATCATTCAATACAATTTCCGCGAAACTGGTAATATCCAGCCGTCGGGGTTGATCTTTGTAATTAGTAATAGTATAGCGACGCAATTCAATATCATCCTCCGGTGAAACACATATTTCCATAAATGTTTCAATCCAGTTATCTACTCTGGCAATCTGCACTTTACCCGAATGGAACCAGGCATCATAACGATCCGGTTTATGCCAGGCGGGTTGACGTCCCATCGACCAATAATTCCCAGTTTCGAGATCTCGCACATATAGAAAAGTGCCATCCGCATCCATCGTACGATCCCCTTTCCAACGTGTCAACCGATATCCATCAAAACTTGAATAACCTGTACCGGCAGGTGTAATGACCGTACTCATATGTCCGTTTGAGAGCAGATGTACTCTTGGCACCGGATCATCAAGATGCATTTCTTCTACATGATCGACATAATAATGAACAGCATGCTGTTCACTTGGTTCCAGGTCTATCTGAATCGGGTGAAACTTGGTAACCGGGATTCCACGTGGTATACGTTCTTGTAGCAACAATTCACAGGATTGCACCAATGCATCAGTATGAAAACGCTCCTGCATGATATTCGACAGTAATACGTTGGACAGCGATAACAAACTCATCCCTTGATGGTGCGCCATATACGATTTAACAATTCCACTTTTTTGATCGGGAGGTATACGATTCTTTGTATAATCGATGGCTTCATAAAATCCCAGCGGACCGTACGCACCTTCCTTTTTTATTTCTTCGAGATTTTTTAAGGAAGTTTGTAAATCCACCATCAGGGCAAGCATTGTTGCATAGGGAGCTACCACATATTCTTCCGCAAGGCCACGACGGAGTCCCAAACCGGGAACGCCAAAGGCGCGGTATTGATAATTAAAATCAAGATTGAGTAAATAATAGGCGCTCTCAGAATATCCCCAGGGTTGATTATTTCGAGCGCCATAAGTTCTTTGCCATTCAACGACATTATGATAGGTCTCACTTAGCAAAGTTCCCGGATACAACCGCATAAAAATAAGTGGCATCAGATATTCAAACATCGTTCCACCCCATGAAAGCAAAATCTCATTTCTTTTAACGACCGTTAATCTTCTGCTCATCCGAAACCAATGCTTGGGAGGAATCTCTCCTTTAGCTATGGAAATAAACGAAGCGAGCCGCGCTTCACTGGCTAATAAGTCGTAAACACTTTCATCAAGTTCTGCTCTGTTAACATTATAGCCAATACTAAACAGATTCCTGTCTTCGAAATAAAGGAAACTGAAATCCATTTCGTAAACCAGTTCATTGCACCAATCAGCCAGATGTATAGAGGTAGTTAACCAATTGTTAATAGTTTCCAGAGCATGCCGCCATTGTCCGTTATTATTTACGTCTTTTTTCTGAATTAATTGAATTGCATCTTTTAACTTATTGAGGGGCTGCAAGTGGTTAAGCGAATCAGGTATATCCGAAAAACCATTATTAATCTTAAATATCTTACCAATTTCTATTAATTGCCCTTCTACCTGCTTGACCGGTTGTTCGAAACAGCACTCCACTTCTTCCAGGATTTTATCTCCCAGATTGGTACGAATTGCTGCAAGCGACAAATTAGAGAGGTGTTCCGTCATTGGTTTTAATCGAGAAAGTATTGTAATCCAGTCTGATATTTTTTCAGGTGCCTTTTTCGGAAGCAGATCATCTATTTCATTCAAAATATTTCGTGTTTCCTTAATAGTATCAGAAATGGCAATATGATGACCAATAATTTTGAGTGTTTCTGTCAACATTGCAACCGTATCTCCCATTCCTCTAAAAAAATGAGGATTTGGCCATTTCTTATCATTTATTTCTAACAACGCCTGCTTTAACGTCAATAAGGATCCAGCCATATTTCCAGAGTCGACAGTCGAAATGTAGGCAGGATCCAGAATGGCACCAATTTTTGTATTATACCAATTATAAAAATGTCCACGGTACCGTTCTAACAAACGCATCGATCCCAACATCTCACCCAGACGAAAAACCAATTCATCTCTGCCTAAATATCCAAAATCGTAAGCAGCCTGTGTCGCTAAAAGACCGAGTCCCATATTTGTCGGAGAGGTCCGTGGTGCGGGTTCACCGGCAGGCTCTTCCTGGACATTATCAGGTGGCAGCCACGAATTTTCCGGACCAACAAATCGATAAAAATAAACCCATGTTCGGCGTGCGTAAACACGTAATTTTTTAATATCCTCAGCACTTAATTCCTTTTTAACAAAAGTCGTTGGCTGACTCAGATACCATGCCAATAATGGTGCAACAATCCATGAAGCGGCTATAGGGGATACAAATATAAGAACTAAAGGATGTGTGATATCCGTTAAAATTAATGTCAGAATACCCCAAATGGGTGCACTTTTCATGAATGAATAATAATCCAGTAAATCATTACTTGTT
>DATFMK010000703.1:0-4874 GCA_035267005.1 Balneolales bacterium | reverse complement strand
TTAGTTGACGAAGGTTTGAGCCATCTACATCAACCATATTAATGCGCCAACCAAGCTCGTACCCTTTGAAAGTATTGAAAAGGATAGACTGGCCATCAGGTGAGAAGGAAACAGGTTTGTTATCACCTACAACTGGGTCATTGTTATCTACACCATCTAAAAGCTTGACAGAGTTCAAACTTTTAATGTTAACAATGAAAATATCCTTACCTAATGTGTATAGTACTTTTGCACCGTCAGGGGAGAAACCAATCGTTTTACGTATTAACTCACCTGGACCAGTTGTTAATTGGTGATAATACGATCCATCGGTATTTACAATTGCTGGATGAACACTCCCATCGGATTCAGTAACACTCATTAAAATTTGATTCCCATTGGGAGAGAAAGCAATGGGAGTGACAATTTGGGAACTGTCACCTTCGAATACTGTATGTATTTTGTAATCAATCTTTCCGGTTGGGTTGCTATGATTTGTTAGATCACAACTTATTAAGGAAGTTAGTACCAATAGGAATAAAAGCCTTTTACTTAACATGTCTCTCTTAACTTTGTTATAGATTTTCATTGCGATAAGTTTTCAGTCGTACATATTCGTTCAATAAATTATACACTATAAATCATGCAACTAACTATCTAGTGAGTAAATTTAAGCAACCTAACGCCCCTGCACATATGGGGCGTTTTTGATTTGTAATTTAACTGACAAAACGGAAAAACCGTATGGAAACGTGCAAAGGCTTAGCGAAAAACGTCCGCTTAATGCGCCGGTTAGCTGGCTTGACGATCTATTTATCGCTTATCTCAACAATGTTTTCACCCTTTTCAAATAATTCTTTGGCTTTAGTAAGAGTTTTAGAAAGGATTTCTCTCATTTTGGCATTGGTTGTATTACCACAAGTGATCCAAATTAATTTTGGTGGTGTTCCATACTGATCAATAAGTTTAATGAAATCATTATCCTTAGTCATAATGATCACATCTTCCTGGCGAGGTTTGTCAAATATTTCACGATCTAAAGCGTCCCGTAAACTAACCGCTCTTACTGATTCTGCTTCGATATCTTAAAAGGTACGGTTAATCCAAGCCGCAATGGCAGGAGATAACTGAGCATCTATCCAGATTCTCATGCGGCGATAATAGGATGATTTAGCTTTCCACTGGCATATTTGAGGGCGGCTTCAATATCTTCTTTTTCCAAATCGGGTAACTCTTCCAGGACTTGATCCTGAGTCAATCCAGCTGCTAGTAAATCGAGTATATCAATAACCCTGATTCGCATACCACGAATACAGGGACGGCCCCCGCATTGGTCAGGATTAATGGTAATTCGTTTTTTCCAGTCACTCATTTTTGAAACCGATTGATTAATGATTGTACATAATAAATTTAAGTAATTATGTACATTAATCATAGACAAGGGAAAGAAGCCAGCTAATGACCCTACGCATAACGGGCGTTTTTGGTTTTTAACTTAGCAGATAAAACGAATAATCCGAATGGAAACGTGTAAAGGCTTAGCGAAAAACATCCGCTTGATACGCTTTGTTAGCACGGACTTAATGCTTTGAAAATATTTTGGGTTTTTCGGCGGTAATTTCTCCATCAGGTAGTTGGTAATATATTTTCCCATATTTACAATATACATTGGGTATGCCCAACCTGCGATTCTCTTCCTGAGCCTTACGAACGCCACGATTTCCCAAACGGGTTAGTTCGGTAGAAAGATCAGTAATATGATGTTTTTTGGTTTTACGCATATTTTATACCATTTGTTTAAATGTAACAAATAAAGATTCATCAAGCACGTACAAATCGTTATTGATAAATCGAGCTACTTCCTGAAAATCGTCTTCTGCATTATAATATAAATACCGTTGGTCTGATTCGGGTCGATAAACATGCCAAAAATTGTTTAAACTCCGATCAAATCTTCTTTTGAGATCTTCCAACGGAACATTATGCCCCCCTTTCTTTACTCTGATAGCCACCCGTTCGGCACAGAAGTCAGAATTAGGCGTATAAATGAAGACAATTATAATGGAATAATCATGATCCTTTTAATACCTGCTGAGAATAGGAAGAAGTGTTTTTCCAGATAGTGTAGATTCTATAAGAATATTTTTTCTTTGCTGAACCGCGAGTTCCAATCTCTTAAAAAATTCTTTCCCTGCTTGAATTCGAACAGATTCCGGATTTTCGGGAGCTAATTCATAGGCAATATCATCGGCACTGATATATTCAATGCACTTTTCCGCTAAAATTTCTAAAGCCAATGTAGTTTTACCGGAACCATTTGGACCGCCGACAACAATTAATTGTTTTTGCAAGGTATTCTCAATCATATATAGAATATAAAGGAATTGATTCTAACTGGAAACAAAGGTGTGCTAACGACCCTGCGCATAAGGGGCAAAGATACGGGCACTGATCATCAATTTAGGGAAAACCTTACGCACACGCCAGATGCTGAATTCTTGCCCGGCCGGCTTAGTCCCCTTGACATTGTCCTTTTTTAAGGTGTTATACCAACAGTTACTTTTCTGGTGTATCAGGAAGTAAACGGGCCCCGTGAATAACACTTACGATTTCAATTCGATCATGTTTAATAAGATAGATGATCCGATAAGGATGATGAAATACTTCTCGTATATCTTCTCTTTCGAATTCGGGAACTTTCCGTCCCTTTCTGGGATGCTGGCTTATACTTTCCGCCTGTTCAATAATTTTTTCTACTGTTCTGTAAGCATACAGAGTTGAATCAAGACTGATATAATCAAAGATTTGATCGAGTTGTTTCTCCGCTTTCCGGGTCCAAACGACGGTCATTTAGTTAATTGATATTTTTTCTTAATATCTTCGTGTGAAATTACCCGGCCTTCTCTCGAATCCTTTAAACCCTGTTCAATAGACTGACGCACATAAATTTTGTACATCAAATCATCCCAATCGGCTTCCTTTGGCAGATCCTTAAGGAGTTTTTCTACTTCTTTTTTTAGTTCCGTTTTTTCCATAATGATAAAAAATGAATTGAAATCTATTAATAGTATCGTAAGCAACGATCAGAAATACAACGAATAAATACGGATTGGAATTTTAAGGAAGAAATGGAGTTGGTATGACGACCCTGCGCATAAGGGGCGTGCAAAATGACACTGAACTAGTTTAAAATGTACTATGGAAACTGACCAAATCGAAACCATAAGCCAACGGCGAGGCACGTCCCACTTAATGCGCGGGTTAGGTGTTAATTTGTTTTTTAATGATAACATGCATCGCATTATCTGTTAAAACATGTTTGGTCTTCTTATATCCTAGTGATATTAAATCTAAGTTTGAAAGTAAATTTTCTCCTTTCCCCAAAAACACTGGAGAAATGGCCAAATGTAACTCGTCAATTAATTGGTCCATAAGATATTGCCGAATTGTACCAACTCCACCGCCCAATCTAACATCTTTCCCATTTGCAGCATCAAAAGCTTTTTCCAGGGCTACGTTAATACCTTCAGTTATAAAGTGAAAAGTAGTCCCACCTTCCATTTCAATAGATTCCCGTTTATGATTAGTCAAAATAAAAACAGGAAAATGGTAAGGGGGATTATCGCCCCACCATCCTTTCCAATCGGTATTAGGCGTGCCACGATGCGGACTAAACATATTACGCCCCATAATCCATGCACCAATATTCTCAAAGCCCTTTTCTGCAAATTCATTATCAATTCCAGAAGTACCATCATTATTTCCAAGTACTTTTTGTTGAAAGGTCCTTGTGGGGGAAAACCACTGGTGAAGCTCTTGCCCCCTTTCGCCCAGAGGATTTTCAAGATTTTGATTTGGTCCTGCACCAAACCCATCAATGGATATAGAAAAACTTTCTACTCGTAATTTTTGCATAAATGGCTCCATTATGTTTGACTTAACACCTAACGACCCTGCGCATAGGGGGCTAAGATACGAGCACCTATTATCAATGTAGCTAAAACCTTATGCACAAGCCAGATGCCGGATTCATGCCGACCGGCTTAGTCCCCTTAATGCGCGGGTTAGGTAGCTAAGTCTATAATTGACAAACGATTAAAAAATGTAATATGATTTATTTATCAAGATAATTAATATATAGCTTAACAAACTGATTATATTGTATTTAAGAGGTAAATATGTTTGATATTAACAGAGAATAGAGTAATTTGAAATAGTTATATGAACTAAAACTAACATTACAGGAGATATCATGTACGTCACCATTGAACATGAGATAAAGGATTCAAAATCGTTTTTTGAAAAAGCAGATGCTGTTGTAAATAATAAACCATCAAGCTTAAAATTGCATCAATTACTACCTAGCCAAGATGGAAAAAGGGCGGTATGTCTTTGGGAGTGCTCGCAAGTAAGTGTTTTAAAGGATTACATTGAACGTGAAGTCGGGGCATATAGTAAAAATACCTACTATGCCGTACAGGCTGACAAAGCAATAGGCCTGCCCGCAATAGCATAAACTGATTCTGTATTAACCCTGGAGTTTGAAACCCCAAACTCCAGGGTTAACTTTGCAAATATCTTAATCTAAGAAATGAAGATGTTCTCAATTCATCCTGAAGCTATTAAATTATAGTTGCCTAACGACACTGCGCATAAGCGGCGTTTTTGATATGTAATTTAGCAGACAAAACAAAAAATCCGAACGGAAATGTGCAAAGGCTTAGCGAAAAACGTCCCCTTAATGTGCCGGTTAAGCCATTTATTAAGTATTAACGCGAACTAAGCAAATCAATGCGAAGTAAATGTTCTACTCTCATCACATGAACGATGTAAATGTTCTCATCTTCCATCCGGTAGAAAATGCGACACGGTGAAACCAGAAGCTCTCGATAAAT
>DATFMK010000702.1:0-14659 GCA_035267005.1 Balneolales bacterium | reverse complement strand
TCTTGAAACTCACGTATAGCCGCTTCTTTCATGGATTCATCATCTTCAATCAATCCTTTGGGAATGGTCCAGTAGCCCTCATCCCGGTTTTTAAAGAACGGTCCACCCATATGAGCAAGCAATATTTCCAGCTCATGATCTGCGAAACGGTACATCAATAATCCGGCACTTTTACTCATAAGGAACCGCTATGCTATTATGCAGGTTAAGTCAAACAGATATAATTTTTATGACCAATCTATAAACATAAATGAATTTATGATCTTTCCCTGTCTTAAAAAATGGGTGTTAAAATTTTTGGGGAGTTGGTATTAAAAAAACTTTACATATAGTGATCCTAAAGGCTTCTAACCCGGATTATTCACCAAGAAATTTAGCCCGGCTAAATTTCTCAGCTCTTTTTAGTGTCCTCAAAAGCGAGGATCGGTTTATTTTTATAAATACAGTAATTTACAATAGGATATGTATTTTTTAATTGTTGGTTACGTGAATAATTCTGGCTAATGTTTTTAACTGCGAATAAAAGTATGTATAATATATGTGTAAAGAGGCATTAAGTTAATAGGATATTGGTAATGAATCACAAAAAAATCATAGGCAGAGGTGCGGATGATAATCCGGCTAACCGTTATGATCAGATTTATTTTGAAGAAGATAAAGAGACCGGCTCTGTAAATGAGAAAAAGCTTAAAACGAAATTTTTAAAAGATCACTCCAAAACCATCATTGCCTATAATTCGAGTCCTGATATAGGATTTGATGCCAGCATTAATCCCTATCGGGGATGTGAACATGGGTGCATTTATTGTTATGCTCGTCCGACTCATGAATATTTGGGATTTTCGGCCGGACTCGATTTTGAAAGCCGGATTTTAGTGAAGCGAAATGCCGCGGAATTATTGAAAAAGGAACTGCTATCCCAAAAATGGAAGCCACAGATTCTGGCTATGAGCGGTGTTACGGATCCCTATCAACCCATAGAGAAAAGACTGGAAATTACCAGAAAGTGCCTAAAAGTTTTGAGTGAATTCCGAAATCCTGTAATGATCATTACCAAAAACTATCTGGTGACGAGAGATATTGATTATTTAAAGGAATTAGCACATTATCATGCGGTCCGGGTTTGTGTGACGGTGACAACGCTGGATAAAGAATTGGTGCAGCTTATGGAACCCCGAACATCACGACCGGGGCGACGGCTGGAAGCTGTGAAGTTATTAGCTGATGCCGGAATCCCTGTTGGGGTAAGTATTGCACCAGTGATACCGGGATTAAATGATCATGAGATGCCGGAGCTTATAAAAAGGGCAGTGGATTCCGGAGCACAATTTGCATTTTATGTCCCCGTTCGTCTTCCGCTTGCGGTAGCACCTTTATTTGAAGAGTGGCTGACAAAATATTTTCCGGATCGAAAAGAAAAAGTTTTACATAAGGTTATGTCATTGCGGTATGGCAAACTGAATGATTCCCGCTTTGGCCACCGCTTTTCAGGTCATGGTGCGTATGCACAACAGTTGCGTTCTATGTTCGACATGGCGTGTCAAAAGGCTGGCATGAAAAATAAGTGGAATACTCTTTCTATCGATTCATTCCACAGGCCGTATGATAACAAACGGCAACTAAATCTATTTTGAGGCTGATGAGTAAAGTAAATCACAAGTTAGATGGAATGAGTCATAATATGTCCTCATTGTGGGTAAATACTTTCAATTGCTTCAATGCATGAGAGATGAGCTAATGCACCGCGAAACTCATCTCTCATCACAAAAAATTATGCCACACTACTGGAATGCTCTCTGCGAAAATCACTCGGCGATTCACCGGTCAGTTTTCTAAAAACACGATTGAAATGCGTAATCGATTGAAAGCCTACCTCGTAAGCGATTTCACTCACATTCAAATGAGGATTCAATAACATATGTTTGGCCTGTTCGATTCGAACGCGCGACAAATAATCAACAAAATTGATTCCTGTTGCTTTCTTAAACATCCTGCTGAAATAATAGGCACTCCAGTTAACTGAAGAAGCGACATCGCCCAGACTCAAATCCTGATCAATATTTTCCTGAATGTAGCGTTTGGCTTTCTTTATTCGTGGCGGTTCTTCTTCGTTTTGCTGAATCACTTTTTCATTCAATATTGTTGAAAGATGTTGAGCGAATACTTCTAAAAGCTTGATTATCGCATTAAAATGTTTTGTCGAAAGAACTTTAGTGTCGAGATATAGCTCCTCCATCTCAGGTTCTTTTTCTACATCAATACCAAATTTCGACAAATTATTAGCCAAATGATCTAGTTTGTTTTCTCTGTCTTCATCTAAGAAAACCTGACCTGTTTGCAAAAAACCAATAATTTCATTGCCTACCTGAAGCGGAACTGCCGATTCATGTAATCCTGCAAAACAGATATCAGAATTGGTGTTAACAAAACCATCTTCAGTCAATTTCTTCTGCATAGATTGGCAGATATGACAGTTTGCATGGTTTTTCTTAAGATAAGTACAAAAAGGATTTTGAAGATCGCTATGCTTTGCGGAAGCACTGCGATCACCAATAGCCCTAATTTTTAAAGGTAGTTGGGTTGTTTCTTCAAATGCCTGTTCGTAATCCTTAAATATTTGTGTATTTATAAGCTCGTTGATGAGCTTTTTCGATAATTCAAAATCCATAAAGCCCTCTTGAAATTTTAATATCCTGTGTGTTCTTAATGCATTATGATCAACAAATGTTGTGAATAACGCAATTAAAGATTAGTAAAATCAAATATATAGTATTAATATATTACTAATCCATGCCTTTATTAAGATAATAAAAAGTTATAATAAAGAGTAACTTATCTTAAATATAATTTCTCCCATTATGTCCAATTCCTCCCAAAAAAAACAATTTAATGAGAAGTTAATTGATAAGCCTGCGCCTAATAAGCTGTTTGATCAGCAGAAAAAGCGGATAAAAGATGATAATAAAGAGATTTTCATGGATATGCCTTCAGGTAATTCTGAAGATTTGGCTCGGAAAAAACTTGAGAAATACCGGCCTTACAAAAAAATTATCAGAGTGCATTACGAAAGCATAACTATGAAGAGAAAACCCTCAGAAGAGCAAGCTGCCGAAAAGCTGAGAAAATATGCTCCGGGCCTTTAAAAACTGAGTTTTTACCGCAAATCTTTATTAAATTGAGCGCAAAGTTTTGATAGATACGGTTTAGGTAGTATGGGGTTATTATTATTGCTATCTATTTTAACTTTTTTTGTGTCAAGAGGCTACCTATATTAGACTTCCTGGTCGTCCTCATTTCAATCTAATTATCATCGATCATTCGATATTTCATGCAAGAGCAGAAATTTTATATACGGTATCCATTACGTCAGTCGAAATTTAAATCGAGGTATATGCAAATATTTTATGCTATCCTGGGTTTGGTTTGGATTGTTGCGGCAATATATTTATACCTTTACGATCCATCGAATAAAATAATATTACCAATCATCTATTTCCTTGTAGGATTAGCAATTGGATCTTTGGCATATTATTATCCCAGGTTGTTTTTAGGTAGATACATAAAGATATCAGATGCAGGTATTTACGGCTTGCTTTCGTCACAAAAAGAAGTAAAAGTTGCATGGGCCGATATAAAATACATCGATGTCAGAGATAAAGCTCTTGATATTCAGACCAGAAAAGAAGGAACTATTCAATTTTCTATAAATGAGATGTATGATGTGGAATGGAAGAATCTCAGGAAAACGTTGAATAAGGTGATTAATGAAAAAAACTTACTACGTGATTAGTTGATATTCGTATAAAATCGGTAAGTATAAGTTTTAAATCCGATTTTTTTGTAGTAGTGGCGATACCGTAATAAGGCGATTGGCGAAAATTATCCGTATGCTATAAAATTAATATCCTTCCAATATTCAAGATTGTAAGTTATCATTGCGTAAGTAAAAGAATATCCTTTAGCTTATTTAAATTCAGAAACAAACATATTTTATAATGAGTTCTAAAGAAACGATTGTTGATCTGTCAAAATATCCGAGTCCGGACACACCCGAATATGAAAATTTACCTGATGAAGTATTCCAAAAACTTGATCTGTATGCGAGTTACACGTTAGAAGCTACGAGGGAGCCCACCGGACAAACCTTCACTTCTTTCTTTTACTGTGAGAAAGAAGTGGATGGTAAGTATAGTTGTGAGGGTGAGATCAGTTTAATCCGGTACGATATACCCAAAGAAATTCATTGGAAATGTGAAAATTGTGGTGATCAGGGCAAAATTATCAATTTTGAAGGTACTTTTTGGGATTTCAGCAATTTATCACAGGAGGAGATTGATCGAAGAATGGACATTATTGGGGTGAGGGACGATGAATCTTTAGAATTAATGGATGTCTTTGATGATGTGTTCGACGAAATGAATGAGAAGGGGAAAAACGATTTTTTCAGCGCGATAGATAATTTGGCAGATAGTATGGATGATGATTTTGATGAATTCGATGACGGTTTATCTACGAGTCAAAGATACTATTTGTTGGAAGGTAATTGGAAAAATGCCGATAACTCAATTAGCATAAGTGATGATTTACCATTTGGAAAAGTAAAGGATACCTTCTTTTTGCATAATGCCCGGACCTTCCTTCTGTATATTCAAGATCGTGGCAAGCTGCCAGTAACAAAATCACTCAGAAATTTGAATCTTAATGTAGTAGCAGATTTCATCGATCTTTTTATATGGCCTGAAGGGTATATTGAAGAAGTAAAAGAAATGTACAAAAGGCCTGATGAAGAAAAAGTTTGGCTTTTAAAGGTTGTTCATGAGTTACTGGATATGGCTGGTTTAATTCATGTTAAAAAGGGTTACATTTATTTAACTAAAAAAAATACCCATTTAATAAAAGAAGAGAATGCGGGAAAGCTATTTCAATTGTTATTTGATACGCTTTTTAATAAAATGAATATCGCTTTTTTAACAGGTGGCAATAGGGAATATCCGTATTTTCAAGACTCTATACCGTATACTCTTTACAAACTGCATAAAAAAGCTCAAAAGTGGACTTCTTTAAAAGAAATGAGTGAAAAAATTTTACTCCCGATAGCACAAGAAGAATTGTCGGATTATGCTATAGCTGGCGATATTAACATTTTATTATATTATAATTTGCTCAGACCCTTGAAGCTTTTTGGCCTTTTAGAATCAAGATTCTCAAATAATCAAGGATATTTGTTTACCAAAATACCAGATCAATTACGTTTAAAACCACTATTCCACGATTTCCTGACTTTTAATATTCCAGATAAAAATTCATAATGAATTACCCTAAAATAAATGAAATCAAAGTTTTGGTAGATGATATTATTTATATCTGAAACTGTGGATTTTTAAAATAATCCTCGTTCGGATTTATAATTTTACTTCAACACATCATTTTGAGACGATTCCTTTTAAAGGCAAAGAGGATTATTCGATTATTTGAGCAAAGGAGGTTTTTCTAAACAAATCAGACTCCCAGTCATTTCATGCACTTTGTATATGGGTAAGGAATGTTAAATATATATAATTATATATTATATATAGATTTTTGTAATATTAATTATTACAACAGTCGTGTTTAGAAGTAACCAATTATTTTCTATTATTGTATGAGATTCAATAAATATTTTATTTTAATATTAGGGACGATTGCGTTGTTAGGAGCTTCCTTTTGCTATTATGCAAATAATTCAACTCCAGCTGAAGAACAGGTTGTACGAATAGGGGATAATGCCTCCAGTCAACTTTTAAAAACACTCAAGCTTAATTTATCAAAAGCCATAAAAGAAAAAGGCTTGGTTGGTGCCTTAAATTATTGCAACGAAAATGCATTTTTACTAACGGATAGTGTCGAAAAACAGTTGCCTGATGGGGTGATGATTAAAAGGACTTCATTCAGAACACGTAACATGATTAATGAACCCGATGATGATGAAATTAAAATAATGAAGTGGTTTGAAAATCAGAAAGCAATTAATAACGGGTTACCCGACCATTATGTACAGATAAGAAACTACGGTACTTACAAATATTATAATTATTATAAACCCTTAGTTATTGAAGGTATGTGCCTGAACTGCCACGGAGAACCCAATATCATGAATCCCGGGGTCGTAAAGAAAATCAGAGAATTATATCCTAATGATCGTGCAATGGGCTATAAATTGGGTGATTTAAGAGGTGTTGTTCATGTGACGATACCGGCTAACTTAGTAGAGTAATTTAAAGTGAGGATACCGTTTATATTCGCTTTAAAATTTATATACCTTTCCTGATTCTACTTTAATGTGAATGCAAATTGATCCGAATTATTCACGTACCCAATATGAAGTAATACATATCATATTGTAAATAAAGTAACTTATAAAAAATAAACTGATCCTCGATTTTGAGGATGCTAAAAAAGCTGCGAAATTTGGCCGTGCTCTGCGTTGAATTTAAAAATGCTTGATCAACGTACCAATGTACGTTTCAGGCACATTTTTAAATTCGCCTTGGTTACGACAAAATTTCTTGGTGCATAATCCGGGTTAAAGAAATTATGGAATCGGAGTCTCAGATAAACTGATGACAATGAACGATGGTAGCAGACCTGATACTTTTTGGTAGTTATACGGTTAATTATATGACATGATAAATCAGTGACTTGTGGTAAGATTCGTTAAAAATTCCAAAATGGCAACGGCCCACGGTTAACCGCCAATTGTTAGAAATCTTAATTGATTATCTTATCTTGAACTCCGGTGAATTTAACCCCGAGTGCCTCGGAATGACAAATTTATAATATAGAACGCGGATTTTTTGACCACAGGGGCCATGGAGTTTTTACACAGTGATCACAGAGAGACTGAAAGAATAATAAATCAAACAGATATGATTCCAACGACGTCATTCGAGATGCCTATCCAGCATCTCGAAGTGAATGGAATAAGTGTAATTACCGGGAAAATCCTTAACCATTGTAATGACCCTAAGTATGTTTTTAAAAACAAAACATACTTAGGGTCATTACAAGTGAAGCGAAGTAATCTCCTACTATTTTAAAGCCATAAGCCGAGAACAATGGAGGAGATTGTCCCGAACGCATTCGGGATTCCTTCGTCACCACGTCGATCGCATCCACTCTCTTCTCGCAATGACACCAACCAGATTTTTGGGCAAATAAAACAAATATAACTTGTCATTTCGACCGAAGCGGAGAAATCTAACAACGCTCCTAAATCTTTACTTAGATCAAAGCGAATAAAAGTTATAGTGCCTTTATAGGTTCCTCGAGCAATATGATCAATTAGCCTTTTACCATTTTGATTCAATAAAATGGTACACTTATTCATCCTCCAAGAAAATGAGATAATGTCTGTTCCAGATTGGAACCCCTCAAGTCAATACCGGTCGCTATAATAATTCCTTTGGGATTGACCAGTATAGGACGTGGAATGGCATGTACTTCAAAACGCTGGGCGATCTTATTATTAAATCCACCCTTGAGAAATGCATGATTCCATGGCATTTTAAAACGATTCTTTCTGAATTTCATAACATCTTTAGGTGAATCGTCGAGTGACAAGCTTAAAACCGTAAAATTCTTGCTTTTATATTTTTTATAGGCATTGGTGATATTCCCCAGCTCTCGAATACAAGGACCACACCAGGTAGCCCAGAAATCAATCATGTAATATTTTCCAAGCATGCTTTTCTTTGAAAAGATGACATTATGATTGGTCAGGGAGGTGACTTTAAAATTCGGTACTGGTTTTCCAACGGCAACTTTTTGATTCATTGCGAACTGTGATCTGGCAAGGTCAGCATAAGATGTGTTGCTGTATTTATTAGTCAGCTGATCGTAATACTGTTTCGCTTTTTTGTAATTACCATTATGATAGGCTTCATTCAGGTGATAAAAAATAACCGTAGCCTTCACATTTTGGTCATTTTGAGATTTTTCAGCATGTTTTAGATAAGATCCATATTTCTTAGATTTACCTGTGGCATCGATGGCAATTACCATATCGAGTGGCTGTATAGACCAAAATTGAGAAGTGGGGGAGATAAGCTGCAAGGCTTGATGTGCGATAGAAGGATCAAGATTTTGTGCTCCATATAATCCCATATCAAAATAACTCAACATTAACATCTTTTTAGCCTGATCATTCGATTCCTTTTTTATTTCATTGGAAACATTGGTCAAATACCGGCTCCAGTCATAATTAAAGCTACTGGGAGGATTTCCTGCATTTTTATATTTGTTGTAAGCGGACATGTAATTTTTTTGGCGTTGAAGCATATTCTGATATGCATCCGATACTTTTTTTATGGTCTGTGAAGTATTGGTTAGCACGAGCCGGGGTTTTAGATCCGCAACCGGAAACTTCTTGGGATCAAATACAACTTTGACTTTTTTCTTATCCGTATTTATGATGGAGACGTAATTTCCAGATCCATCATAAGCATAGCGATCCGCTTCGGTACCATTAACCGGGCGATCAGGATTAGGTCCAATGATTTGATAGGCCAGAAAACTTGAATCGGATGGAACGGTGGCCATATAAGTTCCATTGGTTTGTTTTTTCATCGGAATAGCATCAGCGTAAGAAAAATGATTGAATGGACCGATTACATATAATTTGCTGGGATGTGTATTTTTAAAACTGGACGAAAGGAAAGCTGATATCTTAACATCCGATGGATTATTCAGATCCAAGATGGTTGATGAGGGTAAATGGTCGACTCCTGTAAACTGAATTTTATAGATACCCGGATGAGATACCTTAATGGCAAAATGCCCTGATTTATCAGCTTTATAAGATCGTATAGCTTTGTCATTACCGAGAGGAGCGAGATGTACATCTGCGCGTGGTAGAACTTTTTCATTACTACCTTTAATTGTACCACTGATAACAGGGACCTTGTTTTTAGAACATGCTGTTAGGGTTAAAAGACTAACAATGGTCAATAAAAGGGATAATCTTAATTTTTGGATCATGAGAATCAATTTTTCTGCTTACCGATTTTGATATATAGAGAAACGAAACATATCGTTCTTTATGATATTGCTGAAATATACCGAAATGTGTATAAAATTAGCATATTTTCAGCAATACTTATCAAATTACCACATCTTGACATTTAATGGTGTTGATCCTATTCTTGCTATCCTAAAAGAATTATTAAGCATAAAGCAGTATGTCCCGAAAAAAGAAAGAACGTTTTGCAGCCATCAAAGAGATGGATAATGTCTATGAAATGGATGTTTTTGGAGATGATCGGTTTGATAAGAAATTTTTTAAAGATGACCATCCGATCATTTTGGAGTTAGGTTGCGGGAAAGGGGATTATGTTATAGAAATGGCAGAAAAATATCCTGATAAAAATTTTATTGGTGTTGATATAAAAGGAGACCGCATGTATATAGGAGCTAAACAAGCACTTGAACGGAGTTTAACGAATGTTGCGTTTATTCGAACTTTTGTTCAATTCTTAAATAAGCATTTTGATCCAAATTCTATAAGCGAAATTTGGATTACCTTTCCGGATCCTTACCCGAGTGATACCAAATCGCGCAAACGTTTAACTTCTCCTTTCTTTCTCGATATTTATCGGACCATACTTGAAGATGAAGGTGTATTACATTTTAAAACGGATGATGAGGATCTCTATAAATTCACTATGGAAACCTTGAAAGAAGAAGGTGCCATAATCGATTATTACATAGAAAATTTATATGGTCAGAATTCTATTCGTCCGGAATTGGCTATTAAAACCACTTATGAAAAAAGGCATATAGCCGATGGTAAAAAAATCAAATATATTCAGTTTCGATTCCAAGCAAGAAAATAAATCCAATCCTCTTAAAAACTTCGCAACTTATTTTTACACGGTTTAAATAAATAATTAATAGCAATAAAAGTGTAAATAGCGACAAATTATTGTCTTAAAAAGATGGTCAATTATTGGTAATATATTATAAAGTAAGTAAGACTATTCAAAAGTGGAGACAGAATATGACTATCAAGAGAAACACTGTGCTTTTTGCATCTGTGTTAGGTGTTTTATTACTAACGTTTACAATTTATTCCTGCACACAAAAGAAAGGCAATCAAGCCGAAAGTGTTCAAAAAACTGCAATGATAGAATCCTCAAGTGGAGATGAGCAACTGCTTACGGATGCCAGAAAAGTATTTTCTACTCTGCCGGATACGATTCAAAATCCCAATAATAAGGTGACTCCTCAAAAAGTAGCACTTGGAAAAATGTTATATTATGACACTCGATTATCCAAAAGCAACACGATAAGCTGTAATAGTTGTCATAATATGGCTTCGTACGGTGTTGATAATAATTTCAATTCACTCGGTCATGGTTGGAAGTTAGGAGGAAGGAATTCACCAACAGTACTTAATTCAGCACTTGATATTGCGGAATTCTGGGATGGGCGAGCAAAAGACGTCGAAGATCAGGCCAAGGGTCCCATTCTAAATCCAGTTGAAATGGGTATGCCCGGACAATCTGTAGCTATAGAGAGAATATCTACGATACCGGAATATATTGAGCTTTTTAAGAAAAGCTTTCCTGAAGGTGATAATAAGGTAACGTACGATAATATAGCTAACGCCATTGGTGCTTTCGAACGAACATTGACCACTCCTTCCCGATTCGACAAATTTTTAAATGGCGATACAAATGCGTTAACGGCACAGGAAAAAACAGGTTTAAAAATGTTTATGGATGTTGGTTGCAGTAAATGCCATACCGGCGCTGCTATAGGCGGACAAATGTATCAGAAATTCGGATTGGTAAACGAACCTTATTGGAAATACACCAACAGTGACCATCAGGATGAGGGACGTTATAAAATTACGAATCAGCAAAGTGACAAATATGTGTTTAAAGTCCCTATTCTGCGGAATATTGCACATACCTATCCCTATTTTCATGACGGAAGCGTTTGGGACCTTTCGAAAGCGGTTGATATCATGGGTGAAACGCAACTTGGTAGAAAACTAACGGAAAGTGAGACGAATGACATTATCGCTTTTCTCAAAAGCTTGACAGGTACGATACCCGAAGATGCATTGAAACTTCCCATTTTGCCACCATCAACTTCTAAAACGCCAAAACCACATATTGATTAGTGTGGATTTGAAGAAAGCTTTGCAAAACCCGGGATTTTTGTTCAAGCTCAAAACTTGAGCTACTAAGAAACTTTAGCATATTTACAAAATTCGGAGATTTTGAAATCGTAAAATGCAGATATTGGACATAAGAACGGTATGGTAGCGCCTTCTAAAAATCCTGTTAAATAGATGATTAAAAAAGCCTTTCAATGATGAAAGGCTTTTTTAATAGGTTTAGTCTGTAATTTGAGAAATTATAAGATTATTCAAACGATGGAATAGGGATATATTTAATGGTAGAGCAGAATTAGTACCTAAAAATCAAATTTCACAAGATTATCTTAAAGTAATTTTGGGTTGAGATGAGGAATTGAAATAACTTTTCTAAAATTTATCAAAAGAGCAGGAATTTGATTAAGATACGGTGTATTTTCAGCATGAATATTTAATAGAAGAAGGCCTTGCAAAGCCAGGGTTTTGTTCAAGATCAAAACTTGAGTGACTTCGGAACTGCAACATATTAGCCATATTTGGGAATTTCGAAGTCGCGAAAAAGCTGATATTGTGTAAATGAACGGATTTGCATAGTCTTCTATAATATAACTATTCAGTTAAAACATTAGATAACATGACAAATCGATCCATAGATTCAGAACATATCATGCAGATTCGAAGGGAATATACGCGTGCAGGTCTGCTGGAAAAAGATATGTCGGATGATCCCATACAGCAATTTGATAAATGGTTTAAGATTGCGGTTGAAGAAAAATTTACAGATCCCAATGCCATGACGCTGGCAACGGCTAATGCTCAAAACAGACCATCTGCACGTATCGTTTTATTGAAGGATTTTGATTCCCGTGGCTTCGTTTTTTACACGAATTATGGCAGTAGAAAAGGTTCTGATATTGAAGAGAATCCATATGTCGCGGCTGTTTTTTATTGGGCCGAGCTGGAACGTCAGGTACGGATTGAAGGTAGTGTTAAAAAAGTATCAATAAAAGAATCGGAAGAATATTTTCATAGCCGGCCATTCGACAGTCAGATTGGCGCCTGGGCATCCCATCAGAGTGAAGAGATCAGTGGCCGGGAGGAATTAGAAATGCGTTATAAAGAGTTGAATGAAGCCTATTACAATAAGGAAGTCCCGTTACCAGAGTTTTGGGGTGGGTACCGAATTGTTCCGGATCAGATCGAATTTTGGCAGGGAAGACCCCGAAGGTTGCATGATCGTATTGTATATTTTAAAAAGGATGATAAATGGGAAATGATTCGTCTGGCGCCATAGTTGTAAAGTTGTAAAAAGTAAATTATCCTGATTTCCTTATGTCTGAGAACAAAGTTAAAACAGTGATCATAACTGGTGGAGCCAAACGAATTGGAAAACATATCGCGTTAAAATTGGCTTATAATGGCTATGATATCGCATTACACTACAATCGGTCAAAGGACGAAGCAGAAAATGTTAAAAGCCAAATTGAAGAAATCGGACAGAAATGTGAGCTCTTCCAAGCCGATTTTTCAAATATGGTTGAGGTCTCGGAATTAATCCCAGTGATCGTTTCTAAAATGTCTGGTTGTGGATTAATGATCAATAATGCTTCGGTTTATCATCCTGGATCTTTTATAGATTCTGATATTTCGTTTTTACGGCATCAATATCAGATCAATTTTGAAGTTCCCTATAAGTTGACTCAGGATTTTGCAAAATATGTAAATAGTGGACATGTCATCAATATTATCGATACTAAAATCAATCATTTATCTATCGATTTCTTTTGTTATTCACTATCTAAAAAATCGTTGTACGAGTTTACCAAAATGGCTGCCAAAGAACTGGCACCAGATATACGTGTTAATGGTATTTGTCCGGGTCCCATCTTGCCGCCACCGGGGCAGGGAGATGAATATCTTAATAAGCGAGCCGAAATACTTCCGCTTAAAAAAGCTGGCAATCCTGATTTAATAGCTAAAACAGTATTATTTTTAATCGATAACTATTTTATAACAGGAGAATGTATTCACGTAGATGGCGGAGAACATTTAATGTCATGAAATCATGATTATTCATCTGAAAAATATTAACGTAATAGCCTACATTGGCACCCATGATTGGGAAAAAGAACGTAAACAACGTTTAATTATCAATCTCAAATTTGAATTCAAAGGTGAAAATGCAATAAAATCTGATAATATTTCAGATACTATTGACTATGAGCAATTGAATAATAAGATTGTACGAGAAGTCACGCATAGCCGGTACCAATTAGTGGAGCATTTGGCGGGCAAGATAATGGAATTAGTAATGGAGGATGAACGAATCAGAGAAGCGTGGCTTGAAATTGATAAACCGGAAGCCTTACAATATTGCGATTCCGTTTCTGTTTCCTATTATAGAAAGCAAACATAAAGTTAAAATATAACGATACTTGCATAATAATCCCTGCGTTATATTTATATATTAGGCGCAAAGAAACCTTGTCTGATTGGTGAATGAAAAGATAAATTGTTGATAATTGTAGATAAAATGGTCAATTTCAGATAATTTTATTATTATTCACCAATAGCAAATTACAGATAATGAAGTGTGTGCGAGATTTAAAGCTTTTGTAGGGATTACTAAATAGCGTTAATCTCAGATGACTAATTCATTTATTTAGTGAAATTTTATAATTAAAAAGAACATGTAATAGAAGGTTTTGCAAAACCAGGTATTTTGTTCCATATCAAAGCCTGAGCGACTTCGGAACCGCAGCATCCCGAATGCTTTCGGGATTCGAGGATTTCGAAGTCGCAAAAATGCAGATATTGGGCAAAAGAACGGTTTTTCATAGGCTTCTAATAATAGTTCTGTAATATTTTGTATATAGAATTATTTATTTATTTTATGAAGCGGTTGATTATTAACAAAAAAATATAAGGCAACGAAAGCATAGCTTGTTTCATTATTTGGAATATGTTTATGTTAACGTTTTATGCTCTGTTTTTTTTTAATCTTGGTAAAAATTTTATAACGATTGTATCAATCTTAGCTCAATCATAAAATGGAACAAGAAATGACTACTTATATTGAAGATTTATAAATAGGCAGATAGGACTGAAATCTCTAATAAATCGTGTTATGGCAAAAAGAAAAAATGACATGAAAGGCATTAGCCGTGTGGACTCTAAAGGAACACATGGTTGGTATGTTCGTGTATATAAAAATGGAAAGACTTATTCCAAACTGTATTCTGATAATAAATACGGAGGGAAAGATCGTGCTTTGAAAATTGCAAAAAAAGCACGAAAGATGGCTGAACAAGCTATGAAATCTATTCCGACTAAGCGTACAAGACGCCTTGTAAAAAGCGACCGCAGAAATAAAACGGGAGTTATCGGTGTTAATCGTACGAAAAAACGGAATCGTAGTGGAACCGTCAGTGAATATTACCAGGTCACTTGGTCACCTAAACCGGGTACCACAAAAAATAAACAGTGGAGCATCAATAAATATGGTGAAGACAAAGCTTT
>DATFMK010000701.1:0-3090 GCA_035267005.1 Balneolales bacterium | reverse complement strand
CAATAGGATAGATGCTGCCATAAAAAAGGCAAACCATGGTGAAGAGTTGTTCGTTTGTAATACGGAACCGGCTTTTTGTATCGAAGCATCGGCTGTCTGAATAGATGCGGTTAATTTATCCAGAGAAACGTTTGCTTCAATATCACTTCGAATTGACGTCATTTGCTGTTCCAGATTATAAATGAGTCCGGGTGCGTGGGCACGTAACGCGGGTTCCACGGGTTCTATACCATTTAAATAGGCCATTACCGCTTTTTTACGAGCGGCAGCAACGTTTCCGGCTGCATATTCTTTTTTTACTTCCTTTAAAAGTTTACGAGCTATAGCCAAAGAACTGCCTGTGATATCTTTATTATCCGCTAATCTGAGCTCCGCCAGACCTTTTTTCGGATGATCAAACTGCTTTTTAGTTAATAGATTTCTCAATTGCGAATCATTCAGGGTGGCTACCTGTTCCAGAGAAATCTTACTTCTCAGCTGACGAAGTTGCTTCTTATCCTTACCAGACAATTTTGGAAATTGTCCTTTTGCATGTATCGACTTGATATAAAAAGCCAGATCCCAAACCTGCTGGTCACTTAAATTTTTAAACGAGGGCATAGCTGTACCGCTAACTCCCATCTTTATCGTATTAAAAGCCTGAAACGGTGATAAGGAAGGAGCCCGCTCACCATGTAAAAAATCAGCTGGTTTTGGATTTAGTGATGCCGCTAGCTTACCATTTCCATCACCATTAGCACCATGACAACTCACACAATACTGACCGTAAAGCTTTGTACCTTCTGTCAGACTCGGCCACTTCATCGGTGCTACTTTCATACCGGTTAGCCGAATTACCTGATTCTTAATATTATGAGCTATTTCGGCGATCTCCCGACTATCCGCTTTTTCATTTATCGCTTTCTGCAGTTTTTGGATTTTGGCGGATAACTCACTTCCCTTTTTTATGACACCTGCTTTTTCAAGCTCTTTAAGCATAGAAGCTGCTGAAACACTGAATTGTTTTTGTTCAGCATATTCACTTTGCTTAATGATTTTTCCATTTGCGACAGCACCTGAATAATCCTGTGCCATGTAATCTAATATATGAACAAGTGCTCTGGGAGAAGATTTTGAGCTGTTGTCGGTTGCATTTCCTTTTTGTGCAATACTTTCAAGTGGAATAATACTAACAGTTAATACAAATAATAGCAGAAGGGCTGCCCGACAACAGGCCGTAATACTATTTGAATACTTTGAATCCTTCATACATAATCTGTTCTTCGCTTAACCATAAAAAAGTTTACAATTGATGGTCGATATTTTTATTTGGATTTAATATAAATAAAAATTTTGTCCGTTTTTAACTCTTTTATAAAAAAATATTCTAAATAACGTGAGTTCGAGATTGTCTGGAAAAATTAATTACTTATTTAAAGTTCTTGCCTATAATCCTAAGATCTCTCACCCAAAAATGGGTTCAAGATGACAACTAAAGTTATATTTATTAAAGAATGACAACTTATATGAGCGTCATTTCGAACGGAGTGAGAAACCTTCATAACATGAAAACCGTATTAAAATGTTGCTATAAGATATTTTACTATGAACTCATGGTAATAGCTACTTGCTACCAGGAATTTGGAAAACGGTCGCGTATCATTTTCCGTTCATTTTGATAAAATATTCTTACGAACCAACCCGGTTGAAATTGTTCAGATTTCGAATGGCTTATCCCGGATTATTCACTAACAAATTAGAGATCCAGACGAAATTAAAAATACGCATGAGAGGCATTCTGTGCCTTGATTAAGTATTTTTAATTTCAACGCAGAGCACGGCCAAATTTCGCAGCTTTTTTTAGCGTCCTCAAAATCGAGTAGCGGTTCAAATTTTTATAGGGTATTTAATTTAACATGAGTTCGAGATAAAATCTTTCTATAAACTGTGTTTTGGAAGAACCACCTCACTTTGAAGATTTCTCCCTCCGGTCGAAATGACGCGAATGGGCGAAGATGATGTTGAGGTTTAAAAAACATCACGCAAAGGCGTCATCTCAAACCCGCTTTTTGGGTCAGAGACCTTCCAATCGTGGATATGAAACCGAATAAGTTTATAATTATATCGTATTCACGTTATTTACAACATGATATGTATTACTTCTTATTGGGAATGTGAATCATTCGGGTTATAATCAGGATGCAATTTTCTGATCAGCCCCATCAGTTCTATATTCCACCAGGCCGGCTGCTTGGGATCCAATTCTGATACCCATACAAGTATCCCCCGGATAATAAGGCGGATGTCCGGTCGCTTCGGGGCGCATGAGAAAATCCAAGTTCTTCCATCGATGAGTCACCTACATAAACATCCACGACCCGGACCGGATTCTCCGGACTTACATAGTCGTCTAATACTTCGGGGGAAAAAACGTCTGCTGGCGAGTCACGCCTTGTATATAGCTCATAGGTGCGTTCAAAGTGGGATGAAAACAAGTCTTATCTCATTGTTAACATAACAATTATAGATATTTTAATGAGCTATTATTTATCAAATCGAAAGACTCCTTTTTTAGGGTTGTTACACAGGCTGAGAGCCTTGTAACAAGATCTCTTATTTTTTAAACGTACATGGCGTCTGTACACGGACAGTTGGACTGCGCGAAAGTGTAATCCAGGGTGTCAAGAATTATATGAACAATGGGTAGAAAAAAAGAAACTTAAAAAAGTTATTAGTGTAGCTATTGCCCATAAATTGTTACGTCAAATATGGGCGGTTAGTCATAGTGATGGGTATTTTGATCCTAAATTGGCTTGACTTTAAACACAATTCATTGCGAGCCAATAAGTAAAGAAAAAAAACTTTCAAGCAATGGAACAGTAAGCTTACCGACTCAAGACGTTACTAAGAGCAAAGCGGAGGGACGTTAGGAATCCCGCCATGTCGGGACAATCTCCTGCCGTTATCACTGCCTTTTGCCAATTTCAACGGCAGGGGATTGCCCCGCTCCACTCCCGAAAGTTTCGGGAGATTCCACTCGCAAAGACACGAAAAGATGTATTTATCTGGTTGTTCGTGTTCTATTAGTTGAAAATGTCAATTGGAATTGTA
>DATFMK010000700.1:0-2582 GCA_035267005.1 Balneolales bacterium | reverse complement strand
TATGTTGCCGGCATTGTTGTTGTTCGTCTTATATCCTCTTTGCGTGCAAATCACATCCTCATGTGGGGGGCGGCTATAAATTTGGTTGCTAATATCGGTTTTAACATTCTTTTTATTCACTACCTTGGACTTAAAGGGATCGCGCTGTCGACATCATTTGTGTATTTAATTTCCTTTCTATTCCTTGTTTATTTTGCGAATAGAATAATATCGCAGGAAGAGCGGATGTGAAAATAGCATTTATAATTTCGTCATTAGGTAGTGGCGGGGCAGAGAGAGTTTTGAGTTTAATGGCCAATTTTTGGGCCCAGAAAAATTACAGCATAATAGTCATTACACTTGATAACTCAGCTCCTTTTTACTTTTTGGAAGACGGTATCAAAATAGAACCATTGTCATTATTAAAAAATTCAGTTTCGGTATTTAGTGCCATAGCCAACAATATTGCAAGAATCAATATTATTAAAAAAAAACTAATAGAAACAGACCCGGATATCGTCATAAGTTTTATGACTGAAACCAATATTATCGCAACTATCGGATGCAGGATGATCCATAAACCAATCATTGTCGCCGAGAGAATCAGTTATGATTTTTTAAAATCGTGGGTGTGGGTGAATTTGAGAAAATTAGTATATAGATTTTCAAATGCGCTTATTGTGCAAACCAGGTACGATAAAGAAAAGTATCATCGTTTATCAAATACTTTTGTTATAAATAATCCGCTGAGTTTAAAAGATGTGATTCTAAATAATAATAAAGAAGAGAAATATATTTTAGCTGTTGGCAGGCTCAATCGACAAAAAGGATTTGACCGATTGATTAAAGCATTTTCCTATTTTGACCACAAGGATTGGAAGTTGGCTATTATTGGTGAAGGAAGCGAGCGGAGCAACTTAGAAAAATTAATATCTGATCTAAATTTAGAAGATCATATCAGCATGCCCGGAAGAACTCAAGCGATTGAAAAATGGTATCAAAAATCTTCTATTTTTGTGTTGTCTTCAAGAACTGAGGGCTTTCCGAATGTACTTTGCGAAGCCATGGCTTATGGCTGTGCATGTGTCAGCTTTGACTGCATTGCAGGACCGAATGAAATTATCACCGATAAAGTCGATGGTTATTTGATAAAAAATGGAGATGTTAATGCTCTTTCTGCAAAAATGGACTTTTTAATCAATAATCCGGAAGAAAGGCGAAGGATAGGCAAAGAAGCTATGAAAATAAGTGATCGGTTAAATATCGATTCTATAATGAGCAAATGGGATAAAATTATAGAAAAGATTTTACGATGAATTTAGACAGCACCAGAGTAAATTCTGCCAGTCCGATAATTTTATATGCTATTGGGTCACTGGTACTCGGTGGGTCCGAAAAGCAGATGGCTTTGCTGATTAAGCATCTTGATCAATTGAACTTTAACTGTCACCTCTTTGTCCTGCAACCTGTCGGACCATTAAAGAGCTTTTTGAGAAAAACAAATGTTAAGATTTATGATGGTGGCTATCTTTCGGATAAATCAGTTGTCGCAAAAATATTGTTATTGCTTCGCGCCCAAATGCGGTTATGCCGTGTAATTTGGAAAATCCGACCGGATATACTTCATGCCTATTTGCCACTTACTAATTTTATGGGCGCCCTTGCCGGCCGCATTTTAAAAGTTCCGCTGATTATTACGAGCAAACGTGCGCTGGGAACCCACCAGGGTCTTTACCGGGGATCACGAATTTTTGATATTGCCTCCTTCCGGTTGAGCAACTGGGTGACCGTAAATTCCAAAGCCGTGGGTGCGGATACCATCAAGCGTGATCGGGGAAATGCCGACAAAATTCGATTGATTTACAATGGTGTAAAACTAACTGAATGTACTTTTGAAAGTTTTAAAAGAAGGAAAATTCGTGCGGCGCTGCATTTAGATCCTGCTAAGAAAATAATCATTACCGTAGCCAACCTTATTCCTTATAAAGGTCACATCGATCTGCTCAAGGCTGCCAGCTTGGTGACTGAACAATATTCGAACAGCCTGTGCCTTCTTGTCGGCGAGGACAGGGGAATTCGAAGCAATCTTGTCGAACTGGCTCAGAAATTGGGGATTGTGAACCATATTATCTTTTTGGATCGGAGGGATGATATCTCCGATCTGATGGCCGCCAGTGATATATCGGTTTTACCCTCCCATGAGGAGGGATTTTCAAATGTTGTTCTGGAATCCATGGCCGCCGGTCTGCCGGTGGTGGCCACACGAGTCGGTGGAAACCCCGAAGCGATAATTAACGGCGAAACAGGCTGGCTGGTGCCACCGAAGCTACCGGAGAAACTGGGTATGAAAATAGTTGATCTTCTCAATGATCCGGCCAAAGCTAACAAATGGGGCCAAGCAGGAAGACGTCGGGTGGAGCAGTTTTTTTCTGATAAACGCATGGTTGCTGAGCACATAAAACTTTATCGAAACGGTTTAGCCGTTAAAAATTTGAGACCCCGGTGAAATATGCCCCGGCCCAGGGGCAAAGGTTTTGCATTATTTTCTATCTTTTTATAATTATGATATTCGAATTGTGAACGAAGCGAACTAAACCCATGTG
>DATFMK010000699.1:0-9316 GCA_035267005.1 Balneolales bacterium | reverse complement strand
CAACCGGTAGCGAAACCATAAGCAGAGGAACCGTATGCGGGAAATCTGCTCGTACGGATCTGTGGGGGAGCGGGGAGGCAACGAACCGCTCTACCCGGAAAAGAATCATGTGACGGAATTTTAAGGATAATATGCCAAACCGTTCTTTTGCCCAATATCTTCATTTTCGCGACTTTGAAATCCTCACATATGGCTAATATGCTACGGTTCCGAAGTCGCTCAAGCTTTGATCTTGAACAAAAGCCCCGGTTTTGCAAAGCCTTATTAAATTAAGTTATTTTTGTATTTTTATAAATTATATACTTAAAGCAAAATTATAAAAATATAATACTACTGTTAAATATATAGTTACGCATAAATATATTAATAATAGGTAACTATATGCTGTTAAAAATATTTAGGTATTATTGAACTTATTGATACTTATTTAAAGGATTTTCCATTAACCACATCATTTTTTGATTTACCACACTATTTTATCATTCTTCCCATCCAGTGTCAAAACAATAGCATTAAGTCTTACCATTAGACAATTCTAATCCTGCAAGATAAATTAAATGCTATATTCATATGATACAGACACTAAAACAACACTCGTTATTCTTTTCAATGGTCACATTGCTATCAATCTTATTATTTATACAGTCGTGCGATACGGTTGGCAGCAAATCGGGCGTACTTAATACAATAAGTAATGATACCGGAAGTACCCCAACAACCTCCAATAATGCTCCCAAAGAAAAGACTTATGCATTTAGTTGGAAACCGGTCGATCCATCATTATCGCATATTATGCAATTTTTATGGTTGCCCAATTCCACAAGTGATGCCACTATTCAGCAAGATGTTCAATACACAAACGCAATGCCTGCAGGGCATCGTGTAATATTCATAGATCATGCTACTTATAGATACTTAAACAAAGATTCACGTGATAACTGTATTGATCCTTCTACAAGTAATTTAACAAAATGGCGATCTATATGGTGGGATCACGGCGTACAGACTAGTAAAAACCGGATTAATGCTATATTTCAAAAATATGCGGCTGCAGGCGGTAAGGCCGATTATATTGTACTTGATTCAGAATACTTTTTAAATAACTGGGCTTTACAAGTCCATTCGGATGTGTATAGTTTGAGCGCCATTCAGAGTGATCCCAGATTTCAAAAGCTTGTACCGCAGCTCGGTTTTTCAAATCTGAGTACCATTAATAACACAACCGGTAGTAACAACTATTATATTTGGAATAATTTGATGAAAGTCAGAACAGCTAAATATATCGATGAAGCTGTTTATAATGTGGTAAAAAATTATTTCCCAAATGTTAGGGGCGTCGATTACAAGTATTGTAATTATAATCAGAATTATCAGATGATCGAGAAAAACGGTCATAATATGGATTATTATGGAAATGGCGCTGTTGTTGGAACCGATCAGAACTGGAATTTGTATGGGGAGTTTGGCAGTGTAAGAAACAAAAAACTGGATGGAGTGAATTTATATACCAATACTCCATTTAATTCATTTCGTCTTGAAGTAAATAAAATGCGTGCCATGAAACTGGCCTCGAATAACCCGGTTAGTCCATGGATTGGTGCTTATTCTTACGGAAGTTCAAATTATTCCCCGATCAGTCGTACCGATTATTACAAAGAGATGGTTATGCACGTTCTGTTAACGGGTCCGAAATTGTTACTTTATTTTAATGCACCCAGTTATTCCTCTACTGGTGATAATCAAATTCTGCAGAATATTCTCAATGAATTTGACTCCATTGCTGGTTACAAAGGCAAAAAAACACTTGTTAAACAGGAAGCCTCCTGGGGTGCGGATTATGTATTAACAGGAATGTCGGTCAATGGACAAAGAGTATGGCGTTTCACTCCGGATTTACCTCAAAGTGGCAATGCGAGCAGTACAATTGTACAAAAAGGCAACGGACAAGTTGTTGTTAAAACTGCAAAAACTAAAATAACTTTTCCTAAGGGCACTCTTTATACACCGAGCAATCCTGTCTCTACTAAGGGACTCTGGATTCTTCAACCGGATGGCGCAACTACTCCGGTTATAACTAATCTTTAATTACCGGTATACTTCAACGTTTATTCTTAAAAAGCCTGTTTTGATAGGATCGAAACAGGCTTTTTTATTCCTTGATCTTGTTTTAATCAGAAATTAGGATAAACAACGGTTCAAAAGCTTCTATCATAATTCTTATTTGATGTATAGTCCATTTTTAACCCGAATTATTCACGTAAGCTACAAGAAACAATACCTATCATACCGAAGGAGGAATATCTTGTAATAAATAAAGTTTTTCTCAAAATTGAGGAGTCTAAAAAGAGCTGCGAAATGTTCCCGTGCTCTGCGTTGAATTTAAAAATGCTTAACCAAGGTACCATTGTACGTTTCATGTGCATTTTTAATCCCGAGCTTTCAGGACACGACAAAATTTCTTGGTGAATAATCCGGGTTAATTTGGCAAAGCCTTCCATCAGCTTATTACATTTTCTTCCCATACTGATTAAGTTGTCTTATATTATCCACTACAAGAAATTAAGAGTTCAAAGTATTTGGAATTCATGATAAATAAAGAATCTAAAATATATGTGGCGGGTCACAGAGGCATGGTGGGATCTGCCGTTGTTTTAAAACTTAAAGAACTGGGCTATCAAAATTTAATTCTAAGAAGCAGTAATGAGTTAGATTTAAGGAATCAGGAAGCTGTTAACAAGTTTATCAAACAGGAAAAACCGGATGTCGTTATTATAGCAGCGGCACGTGTTGGCGGAATCCTTGCCAATAACACGTATCCCTATCAATTCATTTACGATAATTTGGTGATCGAGTCCAATTTAATAAATGCCTCACATGAGAGTGATGTAAACAAAGTGATTTTTTTGGGGAGTTCCTGTATCTATCCTAAAATGGCTAAACAGCCTTTAAAAGAAGATTACTTATTAACAGGATCCTTAGAGCCCACAAACGAGTGGTATGCTATTGCAAAAATCACGGGTATTAAATTATGTGAAGCATTGCGAATACAATACGAGAGAAATTACGTTTCATTAATGCCTACCAATTTATATGGTCCCCGGGATAATTTTGATTTGAAAACCTCGCACGTATTGCCGGCCATGATTCGAAAGTTTCACGATGCTAAAATGGATAATCATAAGCCGGTTACTTTATGGGGTTCTGGTAAACCTATGCGCGAATTTTTGTATGTGGAGGATCTGGCCGAAGCCGTTGTATTTTCAATGGAACGGGATTTGTCAGAAACATTATATAATGTTGGTACCGGCAAAGATCTGACCATTAAAGATCTTGCTGACACCATTCAAAAAGTTGTGGGTCATGAAGGAGAAATTATCTGGGATAGCAGTAAGCCTGATGGTACGCCTCGAAAATTATTAGATGTCTCTAAAATGAAAGGGGAAGGCTGGTCTTATTCTACCGGGTTAATAGAAGGCATTAAACAAACCTATAATTGGTTTTTAGAACACCACGATGAAATAAAAGAGGTTAAGATTGTTTAATTCCTGAGATTATAATATGAGGGACTTTTAGATTCCCTATCAGGGTACGGCTAATTTTTTATTTGTATTTCGGTAATTACATCTAAAACAGGAGGGACCTTGAATTATAAATCTAAAGTCGCACTAATTACCGGTATAACCGGTCAGGATGGAGCATATCTTGCTGATTTTTTATTAGAAAAAGGATATCAGGTTCATGGTATAAAACGACGTTCCAGTTCGTTCAATACGGAACGTGTCGATCATATATACCATGATCCTCATTATCAGGGATTGCCGTTTTATATGTACTATGGTGATCTGACGGATGCAACGAATCTGATTCGTATCATCCAGGAAGTTCAGCCTGATGAAATATACAATCTGGCGGCACAGAGTCATGTCCAGGTCTCCTTTGAAACGCCGGAATATACAGCTAACAGTGATGCTTTGGGGACATTACGTTTGCTCGAGGCTATACGCATACTTGGATTGCAGGACAAAACCCGTTTTTATCAGGCTTCGACGAGTGAGTTATACGGGAAGGTACACGAAACGCCACAAAATGAAAACACACCGTTTTATCCGCGATCACCATATGGGGTAGCTAAACTGTATGCTTATTGGATAACCATAAATTACCGGGAAGCCTACAATATTTTTGCTTGCAATGGAATCCTGTTTAATCACGAATCACCACAACGTGGAGAGACTTTTGTAACCCGAAAAATCACACGGGCTGCTGCTCATATCGCTTATGGTTTGCAGGATAAATTGTTTCTCGGTAATCTTAATGCTCAACGTGATTGGGGACATGCCCGGAATTATGTCGAAGGGATGTGGTTAATGTTACAACAGGATAAACCTGATGATTATGTGCTGGCCACTGGGAAGACACATACGGTACGATATTTTTGTGAAAAAGCCTTTGAAAATGCCGGGATTTCCATAAAATGGATAGGTAATGGTGTTAATGAAAAGGGGATTAATGCTAAAACCGGAGATGCGGTTATAGAAGTTGATCCGGGTTACTTCCGACCAACCGAGGTAGACGTTTTGAGAGGTGATGCTACTAAAGCAAGAGAGAAATTAGGCTGGAGCCCCAAATATACCCTGGATGAATTGATAAAGGAAATGGTAGAAGAAGACAAAAGAAGATTATTAGAACAAAACTATCAGTTAAGAGAAAATTAGTTCTAAAAAATCTATCATTTGCATATGAAAATATATGTTATTGGTTGTATTGCAAATCTTGCACGGTATTATAGAAGGCTATGCCAAACCGTTCTTTTGTCCAATATCTGTCCTGAATGTTTTGGTATGGAACAAAATCCCTGGTTTTGCAGAGCCTTCGTATAATAGAAATGAATGATATATTCAGATAATCATCATAACGATAATAAATAAATGATGGCTATAAAATGTACCAATATAAACAATAATGAGTCTTATTTATGTATAATTTATAAGTGGTATTAATTTAGAAAAGGTTAATTAGTTAGATTCATTTAATGTACAAGAATACGTATTTCAATATGACTATAATGAAAATAGTTAAGAGAGGATGGGTAAATGATGATCGTCAAGAGGGGTGTAATACAGATCATAAAAAACGCCGAACGTTAAGGTCGGCGTTTTTTTAAATTAAAAACTCTTGATATCTCATTTAGCTAAACATGGATATATGGTGGTATAAATTCAAAATAATTTAAATAAAATTAATATTTATTTATGTGTATAGACAATACAAAATAACACTAATAATGGTTATAAATGGTGTGTTTTTATATATAAACAAAAATATAATGTAGTTAGATTTTTATAATAAATTATTTTGAAATTTAATCAATAGTTATCATGAAATAGTGTGTATAGGGATGCACAATTTACTGACGTATTAACATTGTTATCATTAAGAGAACAGCAATAAAGGAATAGGGCTTTATGAGTATTAACAGCAGAGATTACATGAGTACCAATGGTCATTCACATGCCAATTCAAATGGTACTTCATTCGGCAATGGTCATAAAAATAGTCCATTTAGTGTGCCGAACGCAGGGGAGCTGATAGATTATAAACGCTTTTACTCTATCATCAAACGTCATAAAAAACTTATCTTCTTTTTTGTGATTATTGCAACCGGGATTTCCTATTATCTCACTTATTATTATTTGAAACCTGTCTATAAAAGTGAAGGCACAATCGTCATATCACCAGCTCAAAAACAGGGAAGTAGCAGTACAAATGGCGAATTAGGTGATTTGATTTCGTCGACCTACGGTATAGGGGCCGGCAGCTCTCTTGCCAAGGAGATAGAGATATTGCGATCGAGAAGACTTTCAAGAGAAGTTGCCCAGCAGGTTATGGAAATGAAGAGAAAACCGAATGGTTCCTTATATCCTATTCTATGGAAAAATTATCCTGTTGATTCCACAATGATAAGCAGTAAACGGCTTGTGGGTAAAATCCGTGGCGGTCTGGAAATTGAACAGGATAAAGCGGAGCCTGAGGTTATTAAAATATCTTATGAGAGTTATTCGCCATACGAAGCAAACAGACTGGTGAATATGGTGATTAACGCCTATTCTGATTTATCGACGAAGGAAAGAAGGGCAATGGCTCATTCTGCCGTAGAATTTTTAGGTAGTGAGAAACAGCGCGTAAAAAGCCGTTTAAATGAGGCAGAAACCAATTTGAGTAATTTCATGAATAAAGAAAAAGTCGTGAAACTTGATACTCAAACCGATGAATTGGTTAAAACACTCTCCGATCTGGAAAGTCAGCGCCAGGCTTTGAAAGTGAAATTGGTTGCCATTAATTCGGCTATCGATAATTATCAGAAACAAATAGCTTCTATCCGGCCGGGATTATCCGAACAATATTCGGATGCCATTGCACCAACGATTTCAGGATATCAATATCGATTGGCCGATTTGGAAACAGAAAAATTACTGCTCGTTTCCAAACATCCATATTTAAAGAGAAATCCGAATTCCGCACCAGAATTAAAAAATATCAACGATCAAATTACCGTGCTAAAAGACGAAATAAAGAAATTAACCGGTAATTTACTGAAACAAAGTGATAAATACATTGGATTTCTGGGAAGTACGGATGGAAATATTGCCAGTGAATTGATTGATCTGCACAAAAAATTGCTTCAATTGAAAATTGAAAAGAGTCAGGAAGAAGCCCAGTCTAAGGTTCTTGACGAACGCTTAGCATCCTATAAAACTGCTTTTGATAAAGTACCTGCCAACATGATCCAACTGGCCAGACTGAAACGCAAAGTTTCAATGAACGAGCAGTTATATACGACAATTTCTCGTCAGGCTTCTGATATGGCCCTTTGGGAACAAACACAATCAGGTTTGGGACAGGTTGTTGATTATGGGAATCTTCCAACTAAACCGGTTAAACCGCAAAAAGAGTTAATTGTATTTCTGAGCTTTATTCTTGGTTTTCTGTTTCCGATAGGATTTTTGTTAATCAAAGAATCGTTAAATACCCATATTAATAGTGTGGAAAAACTTCGGAAAAGAAATTTGCCTGTATTATCTGTGATTCCAGATATGAAACCTATAATAAAGAAGACGTTTTCGAAACGGCAAAAAGTGGATATCCACAATAAAAAAGTTTCCAGTTATCTGTTAACTTTACTGAATACATTATCACCGGTAGCGGAATCTTTCCGGCGCTTACAAAGCAACGTGGTTTATTCACAACCCGATGATGTATTAAATACAATACTGGTTACCAGTTCCAACAAAGAAGAGGGGAAAACTACTTTATTAACGAATTTCGCAGTAGCGCTTGCAGAAGCGGGTAAAAAAGTGCTCATTATTGACTGCGATTTTCGTCGCCCGGGCGTACATTCTGTTTTTGGTTTACCATCAACACCCGGTATTATGGAAATTCTGTTCGATGGATTGAGACCGGAAGAGGTGATTCAACACACGGTAGTACCCGAGATTTTTGTATTGTCATCCGGTCGTATTCCACCTAATCCGGCATCCATTAACAGAAGTGTTAAACTCAGAGAACTGATCAATTCACTTAAAGAAGATTATGATCATGTCTTAATCGATACGCCGCCTTATGGACTGATTACAGATGCGGCACCCCTATTAAAGATTACGGATGGTGTTCTTTTAGTCGTCAAGTTTGGACAGACCAGGGAAGCTGATTTGGATCATACGATCGAAAATCTACTTAGAACACGTGCAAACATAGTCGGAACGGCAATGATGGCATTCAATCATAAGAAAAGTACGGATTACTATTTCAACAATGAATATTATCGTCACGGCTATAAAAGTTACAAGAGCTATCACAATAAGTATAAAGAGAAAGTTAAAGCGTGATTGGGAACTCACTGTAGGGGAGGTTTAGGAGAATCTGTGTGGCTGGCATATCGAAATAGGAGTCAGTCACACAGATTTTGGTTCCCCAAATTATACTAATCAAAGGCGATTTTATAAATCAAAACACATTCAATCTATCAAGGGGATAAATATATGGTAAGGTCAATTAAATATATGATGGCATTCGTGTTGATGATGGCATTTGTACCGTCTTCATTTGCCCAGAATCAAGATCCATTAGGAAATGCATTTCGTCGTCAGAATCAGGCGCTTATACGCATTGCTGAACCAGGACAATTAGCTGATACCGTTAATTTGTGGGGAGATATCAATGATCCCGGCCGTTATTTAATTCCAAGAGGAACGACGGTACCTGAGCTGATATCATATGGGAAAGGCTTTTCAAGTAACCGATCCGGTAATACACGGATGGGCTGGACGAAATTAAGGATACTCGTCTCGATCTCAAAATATAATCCCACAACAGATTCTGATAATACGAAGTTATTCAAATTCAAAGCTACGGATCCATTGCCAAAAGGCATTCGAAGTTATCATTTGAATAATAATGAAGTGGTATCCCTGGAAGTAAGGAGGAAACCTGCGTTTGCCGATTATGTAGGGGTCGTAGCCCCAATAGTATCCATTATTTTAACAAGTGTAGTAATCGCTAATCAGGTTAAATAAGAGGTATAAATCCAGATGTCAATTCGGTTAAAAGAGGTGATAACATATTAAAAAGGAGGCCAAAGCTCATTATTGGAAGGCTTTGCAGAACCAGGGATTTTGTTCAATATCAAAGCCTAAGCGACTTCGGAACCGCAGCATATTTATATTCGAGGATTTTGAAGTCGTGAAAATGAAGATATTAGGTAAAAGAACGGTTTTTCATAGCCTTCTATTGGATAAAAGTAAACAAACAATAGGCATGGCAAGATTAGTTATTATAAGATGAAAAAAAGTATCATTGGTAAATCGATTGAGAGTGTATTTTACTATCTCAGTTCAAAACAAAAGCGAAAAGCTTTCCTACTCTCATTATTACTGTTGTTTAGTTCACTTATGGATGTTTTTGGCTTGGCATCTATTATTCCTGTTATTAAAATCGCCTCTGAACCGAAAATTGTACATACGAATAAATATTTAAGTTTTGTATATACGAAAATCGGATTTGGATCTGTTCAGGATTTCCTGCTTTTTTTGATCATATCTGTATTTGTGTTTTTTGTGATTAAGAATTTATTCGTGCTATTCGTCAATTACAGACAAGTCCGTTTCATTTCAGATGTTACGGTGAAAGTCATTGACATGCAGTATTCCAAATACTATCAGTTGCCCTTTTGGTATTTTAATAACATGGGATCGGCTAAGATATTGAATCATGTAAATACGACGCCGGATCTTTACTGTTCCTTTCTTTTGCAGCCATT
>DATFMK010000698.1:0-2118 GCA_035267005.1 Balneolales bacterium | reverse complement strand
TTGCAATTACATTTCATAAACGTTCGCAACTTTTCCGTCCTTTGATGCTAAGTGTACTTTGAGTTACGTGACGATTTATTACGATAAATCGTATTGCCTGTTCTGCTAAATTATTGGTGGGGTCAATAGGCTATTGTCGTCAGCAAAGAACCGGCTGCAAAGCAAAAGTCTCATTCAGGTATACCATTGCTTATGTTAGATGCTTAACCCACATCCACGTCCGAATCTTTAGCCAGCAACGTCAGGATTTATCAGCCTTGACCATATACATTCTATTCTGAATATCGATGCTCGAACAGCAAAACTCGGTAAAAAAAAGTAAACATGATATTCGGTAGCTTAGAGAGGATTTGCAATTTATTTTTCGTAAAGAATACAGCATCGGCCATAAACTGCAATCAATCATAGTCACCGACTAAAAAGCAGTATAACCTACTGAAATAACTATAAATAAAAAAGTGCTAGATTTTTACCTCCATATATTGTAGATATTATTTAGCGATCTACATTATATAGGGGTTAGCTGGTTTGCATGTCAAAAAGCACTTGGGCTTTTCAGCCTTAAGAAAAATCATATCTGAGCGGCTGTCTGAAATTGAAGATTGCCGCCAGCAAGGCAAAGTGGATTATCCTTTGCATGATTGCGCCATGAGTGCTTTTGCCATGATGTTTTTCCAGGATCCCTCCCTGCTTGAATTCCAACGGCGGATGCAGGAAAGTATCAATCGCAATAATTTAAACACCATGTTTAATGTCGAATCGATTCCCAAAGACACCCAGTTAAGAGATATCTTGGATCAATGTCCAACCGACAAACTGGAGAAGGTCTATGCCGATTTTTTTTATCATCTTCAAAGAAGTAAGTATCTGGAAGCCTATCAGTTTGTCGAGGGCATGTATCTAATGCCGGTTGATGGTTCCCAGTATTTTTCTTCGGAAAAAATTAGTTGTCCCAGCTGCCTGACGAAAACGTCAAAAAAAGGAACCATACGCTACAGCCATCAGATTTTACAAGCGGTTATCGTTCATCCGGATAACAAGCAAGTGATTCCATTGGCTCCTGAAGCGATTCAAAATACCGATGGAACTGAAAAACAGGATTGTGAAATCAATGCCGGTAAACGCTTTATCAAAAAATTTAGAAAGACACATCCAAAACTGAAAATCATTTACAGTGGCGATGATCTTTTCTCAAAGCAGCCCTTTATCGATGAGCTCAAAGCAGCCAACATGTCCTTTATCCTGGTGGCAAAGCCCAGCAGTCATAAAATTTTGTATGAATGGTTTACAGACATCAAGCAAATGGGCGAAGCCTGTCGTTTAGAATTTACCGATTTTAAGGGTCGAGACCATATTTACGAATGGGTCAATGAAATACCATTAAATGGCACCAAGGATGCCGATGATGTTAATTTTTTTTACTATCGCCTTGTCGATAAAGGACAAATCACCTACCGTAACAGTTGGGTGACCGATATTCTCATCGATGAAAATAATGTGATCCAGCTGGTTAAGGGCGGTCGGGCACGCTGGAAAGTTGAAAACGAAGCATTTAACACGCTTAAAAATCAGGGCTATCATATTGAACACAACTTTGGCCATGGCCAGCAGAATTTGTCCATGATTTTTTTTCTTCTCAATCTGCTCGCTTTTTTTGTCCATCAGATTTTTGAGTTAACCGATCTGCATTATCAAAAATGCAGAGCCAAATTCAGTGCGCGCAAAGAATTTTGGAACCAGTTGCGCTGTACAATCAGAATATTGCTGTTTAAAACTTGGCAAGATCTGTTAGCGTTTATCATCTGTCCGCCACAGGCCCGTGCACCTTAACGCAATTGGTAACCTCGAATGTCTGTCTGTTTGTTAAAAATTCAGCAATGTTTAAGGGTGTGGTAGTTCCTAAATTTGTTGGGTTGATCATTTTCACTGACTCATTTCTTATTTATGGCCTTAGTATCAGCGATTCTCTATATGACAGGATCGCCGAATTTATCTAAAAACCGAATATCTGGCTATTTAGCCCCTAACGCGCTCTTCACCGAGAATCGCTGGTGGGTCTGTGGCTAAATTGACAAATCCATCGTCTTTCTCTATACTCTCGCTGTTTTAAATTCGAAT
>DATFMK010000697.1:0-9616 GCA_035267005.1 Balneolales bacterium | reverse complement strand
AATGTCATGATCAGAAAGGTTCCCAGACCAATGGAAACCATGAGCACGAGCGTTTGATTGTTTGGGCGAAACAAATTGGCCAAACCTTGCCGCCAGGTATAGGACCAATTAGATGGGAAAAATTTTTTAGTTAAAAACATTAACAGTTTGGCAACACCGGTCAAAAGTAAAAATCCAACCAAAAGGGCTGCTGCAAAACCAAGTCCGACTGCTAAATGAGAAGTCTGTGTGATGGCAAATAATACAACAGCCGTTAAAATGAGAATAAAAATAATGACCTTTAAGTAATCAATTTTTTGATGTTGATCGTCTTTGGTATAAAAGTATCTTAGAGCGACCAACGGTGATACTTGTCGAATAGATAATAGAGGTAACAGAGCAAATAACATCGTAAAACCCAATGCGATAAACATACCTTCGAGCACTGTTTGCCAATATATGGCGAAACCAATACTAACCGGAAGAAAGTCTTTAAGCACCGTGGGCAGCAGTGCCTGTATTCCAATTCCCAACAATGCTCCAATCAAAGCACCAATGAATCCGGTTACAGTTGCCTGAATCATGTAAATGGCAAATGTCGTGCGTATTTTGGCGCCAAGACAACGTAAAACAGCGATATTGTTGATTTTCTGTTTGATATAGACATGGATGGAGCTGGCAACACCTATAGCACCTAAAAGTAATGCTATAAAGCCCACCAAACTCAGAAACTGGTACAGATTATCCATCGTCCGGCCTAAACTGGCTTTCCTTTTCTGTACCGTATCTAATTCCAGATGATGCTTTTGGATGAATGGATGAATATCAGATACCAGTTTGGTGATATTACGGCTCTTTTTGAAATGGAAATAAACTCTGTAATGTGCCCGGCTTCCCCGTTGTATTAGTTCGGTCTTTTTGAGATAACGAAGTGGAATGTAGATTCGTGGTCCGACCAACGTAACCGCACCGGCTTCTCCGGAAACCTGTTTTAATTTCCCAGCGATTTTAAAAGATAAATCACCGATATGCACCGAATCACCTACGGATACATCGTATTGGATCATTAAACTTTGATCAACTAAAGCATCCTGATGATGATATAAAAGGGTATCGGCATGACTAGGTTCAGTAATAAAGGAACCGTAATAAGGATAAGATCCCTGCAAGGCACGAACCTGGGCCAGCCGGGTTCCATTATTTTTAGGAAATAAAGCCATGGAAGCGAAACGTACTTCCTGCGATTGTTCTCCTCCCAAAGAGTCAAAAACAGCTTTTTCTTTTTTAGTAAATGGTTGCCTGCTTTCAATAGAAAGATCGGCACCGAGGAGCGATTTCGACTGTTGGTCGATCGCCGTTTTCATGCTGTCACCAAAAGAACGAATTGCTACTAAAGCGGCAACGCCCAAAATGATGGCGGAAATATACAAGAACAGACGTTTCCGATACGTTCGGCTGTCCATCCATGCCATCTTGAAGATCCATTTAAGTGTTGGTTTGTTAACAGGGCTCATAAGAAATATTTAAATACCGCTTTTTTGTCGGGAGGAGTTGCCGACTGTTAGCATTTCATCAGAAAAAATGGATCCGTTTTTTAGCCGTATAACGCGCTGACACCGCTGTGCAAGTTCAATATCGTGAGTTACCAGTAAGAGAGTCGTTCCCTCTTCTTCATTTAATTCAAAAAGAAGGGCATCAATTAATTGTCCTGTCTCATTATCTAAATTCCCTGTGGGTTCATCTGCAAATAATATTTTGGGATTATTCATAAAAGCTCTTGCAATTGCGACACGCTGTTGTTCTCCTCCGGATAATTGTGCCGGATAATGATCCAATCTATCCTGAAGTTCAACGCGTTCAAGCCATTCTTTGGCTTTTAATTGAACATTGGTCTCTCCGCGTAATTCAAGAGGAACCATTACATTTTCCAAAGCGGTTAATGTTGGTATGAGTTGAAATGTCTGGAAGATAAACCCGACATATTCGTTACGAATTTGTGCACGCTGATCTTCATCCAGTGAAAAAAGGGAAGTATCATTTAAAAAAACTTCACCACTTGATGGGATATCGAGACCGGCACAGAGACCGAGAAGCGTAGTTTTACCGCTGCCGGAAGGTCCGACAATAGCACAGGTGGATCCATCGTTCATTTCAAAAGAGATATCATGCAGAACCGTAAGGTTTTTGCTCCCGCTTTGATAACTTTTCGATAACTTATTAACACGTAATATTTTTGACATGGAATTTTGTTTACTGATAGAAGGCTATGCAAAACCGTTCTTTTGCTCAATCTCTGCATTTTCGCGACTTCGGCTTTGATATTGAACAAAATTCCTGGTTTTGCAAAGCCTTCTGATAATGGACTTTGAGAATAACAAAAAGTGTAACTATAAAGGTTTCAAATTAAAATTATAAAAGCATTATTTAAGCCAATTATTATATGCAAGGTAATATTAGAAAAGGGATTCTGCATTTATTTATTGTAATTACTATTTGCTTCGGAATGCTCACGACCGGTTTTGCTCAGGCCAATAATGGAAATAAGCGAAATATTCTATTTTTTGGAGACAGTATTACTGCGGGGCTTGGTGTCGGAGAGAACAATGCATATCCGGCAATTATTCAGCAAAAAATAGATTCTCTTGGTTGGAATTTTAATGTAATTAATGGTGGGTTAAGTGGGGAAACCTCAACGGATGGTTTACATCGTATCGGTTGGATGTTGCAACGTAAAATTTCTGTTTTTGTTCTGGAATTGGGAGGGAATGACGGTTTACGTGGTATAAACCTGGATCTAACCAAAAGAAATTTACAGGGTATTATCGATTCTGTGAAAACGCATTATCCTAAAGCTAAAATCATTATCGCGGGTATGCAGGTTCCACCCAATCTCGGGCAAAAATATACCACCCAGTTTAAAGATTTATATCCTTCATTGGCTAAAAGAAATCATGCGGTTTTGATACCGTTTATTTTGAAAGGCGTTGGTGGAGTACCCCGTTTAAATCAGACGGATGGCATACATCCCACTAAAGAAGGTCATAAAATTGTGGCTGAAACCGTCTGGAAAACATTAAAACAAGTGTTGGAAAAAATCAGGGATAAAAGCTAAGAATTATCCCTGATTTTCTTTAAAGTGATTTCTGTTTTTTAATTCATAGATAATGATTTTATGCGTAACAGCATATCATAATCTGTAGGCTGATCAATAAGTAGATCAACATTTTTCTTATTACTCGATAAAATTTTATTTATGACAGAAATGTGGCGGTAGGTATGCATAGTAATGTACCTAATCCAATTTTCTCCCGACATATAACCCATAGTAGAATCGGGCATAGGTAAAATTTTATTTTTCCAGGAAATATCCATTTCCTTTAAAATAGACATCTTGTTATCCCACTCTTGATTGGTCTTCTTCAACCAATTTGAGTTGATAACAAGAGGTTTCTCAGGAAGGAAATCATCGCTTTTATCATCATCATAAATCAGCGATCGGAAAAAAAGTGATGCTTTGCCAGTAACATGAATTTTTTTCCTGATTTCCAGGTTTTTATAAGCGAGTAATATTAAATCATCAATAATACTCATGTTCATTTTCAAAACATGAGACACGTGTTGACCACAAGTCCATGATGAAATCTCAGTTGCTTTTCTGTAAAGCAGCTGATCGTTACGTTCAAACGGACCTAATAATTCATCAACGGCCAGGTTTAGTTCCGATACATACATCTTAGCTCCCTTTACAATTATAACTTCAGAGTTATAGATACAGTTATATACTTTTTGTTACAGATAAATAGTTAAAAACATCATATGAATTCCGAATTCGAATCAATCTATAATTTTCTCCTAACCAGAAAATTGATAGATAAGATGATATTATTATTACTTTACTACGTCTCTTAGCTAATGAATGATAATTGAATAAATATGATTTAAAAAAGAAAGTAACGAATATTAAAAATGGATAGTAGCTAGTTTTCATTAGAACTTATTAATATTAATAATCATAAATTCATTAAAAATCTACTACTATATGAAAATAGTTGATTTCTATTTATGAGAATCAATTTGTGTACGTTATGAATATTATTATGAAATGTTGTGGATGAGTTTAAAAAAAAGATCAATGATTATATATTGGATATTAAATTGAAAATGAGAGGTTCCCTATATGGAGCTTGAGATTATAAAACATTATTTGTTAAATCTTGCTGCCAGGTATGATGTAAATCCAATTATTTTTGGAAGTATTTATATAGGCGCCATACCTTTCTTTACCGTGTCGGTCGCCTGGCTGATTCGTAATATTAAGAAAAAGAAATCACTTATTTTGCCCGCTATTTGTACGGGACTGACATTTACATCAGCTTATATATATTTGATTATTGTTGGACGAGATGTGCCAATATGGGTATATTTTATAATTGGGATTATGATTATCTATGGTATTTATTCTACCTATCGAAAGATAAAAAAAGAACTTTCAGAACAGGAAGGAATATAATTTTGAATTATGATTATGACATGATAGTCATCGGTGGAGGAGCCGCCGGATTGACGGCCTCGGGTATGTCGGTTAATTTTGGTGCCAAAACTTTACTGGTAGAGAAAGATCGGCTTGGCGGTGATTGTACCTGGCATGGATGCATCCCAAGTAAGACTCTTTTGCATTTTTCACAAATAGCTCACAGTCTTGAAGTTGCTGGAAATCTGGGTTTTTCTGATAGTGCTTTAATAAGTCAAAATCAAATTTTTGATAAGGTGCGCAAGGTGAGAAAAAAAGTGTATCAGGAAGCCGATCATCCGTCGATATATGAAGAAATGGGAATGGAGATTATTTCTGGTTCTGCACATTTTATTGATGATCATACGTTAACGGTACAAACCAAAGATGATAAACGTGTGATTTCCTCTAAATATATCATCGTTGCAACTGGCAGCAGCCCGCTAATACCATCCATAAAAGGTCTGGAAACGGTACCTTATTTAACGAATGAATCACTATTTGAATTAACCACGCTTCCCGAAAGACTAACGATCATTGGAGCTGGTCCGATTGGAGTGGAGATGGCCCAGGCGTTTCAGCGTCTCGGTTCCGAGGTGCAAGTTGTAGATGTTATGGACCGGATTTTAGTTAAGGATGATCCGGAATTTTCAGAAATTTTGAAAAAGCAATTGACTGATGAAGGAATTCAATTTTATCTGGATGCCAGGGTTCAGAAAATTAAAGAAGAAGATAATCAGATTATAGTTGAAACTCTTCAGAATAACGAAACCCAAAAAATATCCTCGAATGGACTTTTGATCGCTACTGGCAGAGAAGCGAACGTAGGTGGATTAAAATTAAAACGAGCGAGGATTTCATTTGACCGCAAAGGTATTCTGGTTGATGAACATTGTCGTACAAATATCAAACATATTTTCGCCTGTGGCGATGTGACGGGACGTTATCAACTAACCCATATGTCAGAGCATATGGCAAAAGTCGCTGTCACTAATGCATTACTTAAATATCCAACTAAAATTGATAGTAAACACGTTACCTGGTGCACATTCACCGATCCGGAAGTTGCTCATGTGGGAGCTACCGTTCATGATTTACAACAAAGAGGGGTAAAATTTGAAACCTATCGTTTCCCATATAGCAAATTGGACAGAGCCATCACTGATTTTGAAGAACATGGAATGATTAAGGTTTTTGCAAAGAAATGGAGCGGTAAAATCTTAGGAGCAACCATTATTGGAAACCGGGCGGGGGATATGATAAGCGAGTACGCCCTTGCTATGAAAAATGGAATCACACTCAGAAAAATTGCCGATACCATTCATCCATATCCAACCTATGGTCTGGGGAATCGCCGGGCCGCCGACCAATGGTACGTTCGTCAACAATCAGTTGGAATGGTAAAATGGTTAAAACGGGTATTTGGTTACCGGGGGCCATTGCCGGATGTAAGTGATCCTCACCGTATTGTCTGAGCTTTATCTCACTATTTCCTGTAATACTTAGAAAATCACACGCCATCTAAACTCTTGACAAACTGATGCAGGGCTTCGTCTCTCTTCTCCATCGTTTTTTCCTGATTATAAACGATAGGATCAGCAACCCTTTCTTCGCAATCAGTAATGGGACAGCGTTCACAGGTTTCGTTGACTTCCCTGCGATGTATATTTTGATCATTCCAGAATTTTACTTTTCGTTTAAATGCCGTATTCATGCGAAATCCCATGGTTACACAGGAATTCGTATCCGGTGATAAGGATAATGGACGGGCCAGCGTGAGGTTGAAGTATTCATTATTTGTATTGAAGAAATGAGATCGCTGTGTGCGGATAATCGGTTCGGTGTATTCCCCTTTTTGTAACAGATCATTTAATTCATGAAATATGGAAATAGTAATCCAGCGCCGGCAGTAATGTTCATCCAATTCAATACCATGTGGACTATGCAATCGCGAAAAATGAAGCTCTTTTGTCAGATGATACCGGTTTGTATCCCGCTGATTATAAAATCGTAAAAAATATAGCTGATTCAAGCCAAAGTAATGTGGAACGAGTTGAGTTAAACGATGTAATAAAGTCTCAGGTGTAGTGTCATACCGTTTTAATATTTCCTGAAAATATTCGCTCTTCCACTCGGCGTGATTAAATAATTTGGCTAAATCATCTTTCATTAAATCACGATTTAATAATAACGCGCCTGAAAAATAGGATGCTTTAAAATTGTTCATCACCTGCCTGAAGGTTTTAACTTTAATCCAGGTGGAAGTACGGACCGATTCCTTTTTTAAGTTCATAAAGTTAAAACCAATCTCTCTTCCCAAAACAAAAGCCTTCTGGGAAGGCATAAGGCGATCATTAATTTCGAGTTTATTGGGTTTACCTTCCACGTATATAGATCTTAGTTTTTTTAAATCAGGATAATTATTAAGCCGGGTGTATTGAATTTCGTAATGGTACTCATCAATCAGAATCTGTTCCAATTGTCGCAGATCGTATGAAGGCTGTATTTGCCACTCGAATTTATTGCGAAAGTTATCCACCTTATTTTCTAAATCGGGGAAATAGTTATGATGCGTTTCCTGATAACTTCGTAATGCTGCAAAAAAGAAGTGTTCCACATGGACATCATAATTTCTCGCTATCTCTACAAGTGTGCCGATTAAAGCATTAAATTTAGCGGGATCTTCAGACATCAGATCTACCAGGCTACTCGTATCAATCCCAAATAGTTCAAACGGAATATTATCTAAAAGATCATTATTTAACAGATTGGAAAGAGGATTTAACTCACTGCTGAGCTGTAGCGATACCAGGTCATCAAAAGAGATATCCAATGCTTTCGAAATGGCCATGATCTTATCTACTTTGGGATATTTTTTTCCCTTTTCAATCTCATTTAAATAAGAAGGCGACATTCCCGCCCGGTCAGCCAATTCTTGTAGCGAATAGTCATGAGCATGCCTGTATTGTCGTAATTTCAAACCAAATATTAGACGAAGATTCTTTTCAGTCATGCGGGACTCTCTTTCTCTTTATTAATAATAAATAAGCGAAATTTTCGCTATTAGCAAATTTAGTAATTTTTGCATGTCATGCTTAATGATATGTGAAATAGTTACTCATAATATCAGTGAAAATTTTTTAATTAGCGAATATTCGCTTGACTTGGTTGTTTTATTTATTAAATTAATGAATAGTCATCAAGTTCAAAAAAAAATAATGATATGGAAGTAAAAACGAAGACAAATAAAGGTCGGGAATACGCGGATATTACCAAGCATGTCGCCATTGAAAAAATCGGTTGGACAAAGAAGGCCAGGGAGATATTGGTTCCGGAATTATTGGAGATACTAACTCACCTTCATCGGGAATTCGAAGCAGAGCGTCAGAAATTATTGGAGGCAAGGAGAATCCAGCAGGATAAATTTGATAAGGGCGCATTGCCTCAATATTTAAGTAGGGATTCGGTCTCTGTTTCAAGTGATTGGAAAGTGGATCCTTTACCGGAAGACATTTTAACCCGGCGGGTTGAGATAACAGGTCCGGTCAATAATACCAAGATGGTTATCAATATGCTGAGCCGGAATGACGATGGGATTAAAGCCGATATGGCCATGTTGGATTTTGAGGATTCTATGAAACCAACCTGGAATAATGTGATTGATGGATTCCATAATGTAATAGGTGCTGCAAAAGGGGATCTGCGTTTTGTTAAACCGGCCACCAATGGAGAACCGGAAAAAGTGTACAAACTGGATACAAACGATATGGCCGGAGTGATGATCCGCTGCCGGGGATTACATCTCAATGAGCCGCATATTTTGATTGATGGTGAAGAAATATCAGGCGGACTATTTGATATCGCGATTTCATTTTATCATGCCGCAAGAGAATTAATGCAGAGGGGAAAAACGCCAAAATATTATGTCCCAAAATGTGAGCATCATCTTGAAGCGCGATGGTGGAACCGGCTTTTCACATCCGTTGAAAAAGCAATGAATATTCCCAGAGGTACATTAAAAGCCACATTCTTAATCGAAACCTTGACGGCATCCTATCAAATGGAGGAAATTCTCTATGAATTTAGGGAACATGCCGCAGGATTGAATGGCGGTCGTTGGGATAAAATTTTCAGCGATATCAAAGTTTTGAAGAATCATCCCGACCGGGTGTTGGCAGACCGTGGTACGATCGATATGCATCGTCCCTGGATGGACAATTATGTTAAGCGGATGATAAAGATTTGTCACTCTCGCGGTGCTTTTGCCATGGGAGGCATGTCCGCTTTTACTCCCGGAAGTACGGCAAAAATCAGAGAAGACCAAACCGCCAAGGTGTTAGAAGATAAAAAACACGAGTTTGAAATTGGTCACGATGGCTGCTGGGTTTCGCACCCGTACTTCATAACCTATGCGATGAAAGCTTTTCCCAGGAAAAATCAGCTCGACAGAAAGCTCGGGGATTTTGATAAATATCCGGATCTCTTGCCTAAATCTACAGGTCCGATAACGATACAGGGTGTCCGCAAAAACATACGGGTAGGGATAGGATACATGAATGGCTGGAATCAGGATATCGGATGTGTAGCTTGGGATAATTTGATGGAAGATTTGGCTACACTCGAAATTTCACGAGCTCAGATTTGGCAGTGGCTTCATCATCAGGTAGAACTCAGCGACGGACGCAATGTAAACCGCGAGTTGATTCATAAAGTATTTGATGAAGAACTCGAAAAAATCCTGAATGAAGTGAAAAAATTGATGAAGGGGAAACCGGAAGCTTCCATTGAACATGTAATGAAAGGATTTCGAAAGGCAAGGGAAGATGCTGAATCAATCTTTACACAAAAAGAACTAGCCAATTCGCTGCATGAAGCATTAGAGGTTCAGAAATCTTTAGAAAAATAGTAAAACAGGTAAAAACGGAGTACGAAGGGTATAAGCGTATGAAAAATACAAATGCACAAATCAGAGCACTCAAAGAGGCCTGGAAAAATGAAGAACGGTGGCAAGGTGTTGTCAGAAACTATACGGCTGAGGATGTTGTAAAGCTCAGAGGCAGTATTCTGATAAAACATACCCTGGCAGAACATGGAGCCGAACGACTCTGGGAACTTCTTCATTCGGAA
>DATFMK010000696.1:0-2306 GCA_035267005.1 Balneolales bacterium | reverse complement strand
ATTTCTTTATGATCTTTAATTCGGTATTCATTGAAATTAATGATGATAAGTTATCTTAATAAAATCAAAGAACCCGAAGACTTGATAGCAGCTATATGTAATTCAAGCCCTCATTATGAGCAGCTGTTGCGACTGCCTCTTCCATAAACGTGATATAACTGATCTGCAATCAGATATCTAAAATTTCAAAAACCTGCTCGTTCACAGGCTTCGTATCATCCATCCATGTTTCACAAATGCTGCGAACTTGTGTCTGGTAGGTTCCGGACTCCTTGCTTTTATAATTGTCCAGATCTTCAATAGTCCTGAAGTGCATTATAGCCCCATATTGAGATGAATTAGTTTTGGATCGGATAAATTCCAAATGCCTCATGCCCTTGACACAACGTAGCTCTTATTCAGCTGCTTAATGATGTTTTTGTTTAAATGTGGCATATATTTTGCTTGATATCTACTAAAATAGTTTACTGCATCTCTATTAATTTATTTTTCTTTGTTTCTTGATTTCTAAAGATCATGGCGGACATAAAATGTATGAGATAATTTCCATTGCATTAATTGCTGCGATCGGGGCAACAACCTTAGTGCTTTTTTGGCTCGCTTTATACAATATCAAGTAACTTGATCGCCAAAATCGGGTCTCCAAAAATGTCATTAAATTTTATTTAATTATCTCATCCAACCAAAATTTAATTGTTTTTAAAGGTTAAAAAAAGTTAACAGCCTGTCTACTTTTTAATACATTTTTACCGGAGATCTACCAGATATTATTTGGAGAATTGATTGGACTAATGAAATAACTGGATTTACCTTTGCAATCTTCAGTTGTCTTTAAAGACCATTTCAGCTTTTCTAGAAATTATTCCTACTTAGTGGCAATGTTCTTACAATATTATAAAGTATAACCTTACGATTCTTAACCTGTGAATTTGTCCGAATGCTAAAGAATGATTTGAGCAATATTAGCATATATTTTTTTGATTGGCAGTCATTTAAAAACCTTGATTGAAGGAGGGCAAAATGACAGTAAACAAAGCATTGGTATCAGATACAAGAAGAATGGAAAAAAGATATGATTGTGAAGCCAAAATCAAATGGTCTTACTTTAACAAGGACAGGTTCTTTGATGCAAAAATTTTAAATTGCAGTCAAAACGGCACTTATTTTGAAACGCCGCATGAGATCAAACCGGGAGTGACTATTCTCATTCGGGTAGAAAATCTTATCTCGAAAAATATGAGATCCGATGAACATTTGTGTTTGCGAACAGTTTCTCTTGCAGATGTCAAATGGTGCAGAGATTCATCCAAAGATGGTAACAGATATTTCGGGGTGGGTACCAGACACTTTGACATTAAATGATGGCTTATCTCTGGCCTATTTAAAACTCACCGGCCATCTCCAGCAATTACTGAATCATTCCACAATCATCATTTTACGAAAATTATACCACCGTCTCTACTCGGACACTCTCAAACCTTTCCAAAGCTCCTTAATTATTAAGGGCAAAACATCAAAATAATCAGAAGCCTTTGCGTTCTAAAGATTAAGCAGGGCTGAAAAAAACCCTGCTTTCATGACCTAACTTTCAAAATGACTATTTCTTTTTAGCCCAATTCTTATTTTTTTTACCGTTAGATTTTTTAAGAGGGTACTTTTTGATATGCTCGGCAGTGTGGGACAAAAAACTTCATAAAATATGGTTGGCTATTCTTTTTCTGACGATGAAAACTCATTTAGATTGGCTAAACCAATCCACAATAACGATAGGATCAAAATGTTAAGATTCGCTGGACAAATCTACAACTTCCGGTGGGTGTATGTTTCTCCTATCCAACCCACATTCTGGTGAAAGTTTATATGCCTGAACCAAATCTGTTGGATTAACTGATTTTATTGTGTATTTGTGCGAGTAACACACAATTGTTCCGCCCATTATTGCAATAAATCGCAATTTTTCATGGGCGGTTAAAATTTTGTGCGCAGTTTATAGCTGAAATTTAAGGTGGGATTTAAGCAAAAGATTCGGGCTGATTTAAAACGATTACCTACTGTAAGATATGCTTTGGGTATCTTTAACGTTAAGCCACTGTTATTATTTTAGATAGCAGAAATCGTAACAACTATTGTTTGGTGATATGGTATGGGAGTATCTGGAAAAATCCAGTTCATGGTACGTACCGAATCATTGCAGGTATCTGTAAAGCGATCTTTTTTAATCTTTGTCTAAAATTTCTCTTATTTTTTGTGACAGTTTCTTAATATTAAATGGTTTCTGGATAAAACCATTACAACCTCGTTCGAGT
>DATFMK010000695.1:0-6952 GCA_035267005.1 Balneolales bacterium | reverse complement strand
CTTAATGCCCAATCCAGTTTAAAAACTCCCGAACCATATCGATATTTTTTTAACTTCTTTCGATATGATAAAGGAAGTTTATTCCCTGTAATTCGCAGAATTTGTTTTGGAGTCAGATCAAATAAGACAGTTCTGGCAGGTGGTAATTCTGATACATCTTCAATATAATGACCAACCTGAATTTCGCCATTTAATGATTTTAGATAACCTGTCAGTGCATTAGTTAATTGTTGCGCTCCACCTTTTGGCATAGGCCAGCCTACTTTGTGACCTAAAATGGCCAGTACAATGCCAATAGCCGAAGTTGCCGTTTTATCCAGATCCATAATAGAATGAGCCGCCAAGCCAGCAAAAAAACCGCGACTTCGTTTCCCTTTAAGATATTTCCGAGCAAAAGAATACGCCGATTGAATGGCGTAATATCCAAACCGTGCCATTATTAGAGGGTGTTCCGGTACTTTTAAAGGACCCAGTAAATGAGTATCTAATTGATCCCAGTCCTCCACTAATCGACTCATCCAATCAATATAAAAATCGGAATCTTTGTCCAGAGAATAGGCTGTTTTTTCTATTGATCGACTTAGAAAGGCAGTCGTTTTATCATCAAAAGGATGTGCCATTTCCACTTCCGGATAAACCCATTCTAAACCAAATTGATTAAGTGGAAAAGTTTTAAAAACGGGAGAACCGACCCCCAGTGGATGAACGGTGGAGCAGACATCATGCAAATAGCCTGGTAAGGTAAGTTCTTTCGATCTTACACCTCCTCCGGGCACATTGGATGCTTCAAATATGACTACACTATACCCGCTTCTGGCCAGGGTAATGGCTGCTGATAAGCCATTCGGTCCAGAACCTACAATAACCGCGTCGTACCCCATTTAATCGACTTCTATTTAATAGTTATTATGAATGCAATTGACATAACGGACTAACCCGAATTATTCACGTAAGCTACAAGAATGAATACACATCATATTGAAAAAAAATATCATGTAAAAAATAAAGCTTTCCTCAAATTCGAGGAGTTTAAAAAGAGATGCGAAATGTTGCCGTGTTCCGCGTTGAATTTAAAAATGCTTAATCAAGGCACCCATGTACGTTTCATGAGCATATTTAAATTCGCCTTGGTCACAACAAAATTTCTTGGTGAATAATCCGGGATAAGTGACATAATAATCAGCATATTTTTAAATCTAAGATTTTATTTACACATATGTGATACTTAGCATAAAAAAAGCGAAACAACAAAATTTGTTGTTTCGCTTATGGCGGAGAGGGAGGGATTCGAACCCTCGGTACCCTTTTGGGGTACACACGCTTTCCAGGCGAGCCCGTTCGACCGCTCCGGCACCTCTCCGTAGTCGAACCTTACGGAAGGGCAAATATAAGCATAATTTATGCCATACTTCAACTTAAATTCCAAAAGTAAAAATATGTTTGGAATTTGCTCTGACTTTCTTGCCATTTTGCTCGGCCGGACGAAATCTCCACTGGGCGGCTGCCTTTAAGGTTACTTTAATAATTCCGTAATCAATCGTTTTTACTTCTTTAAATTTATCTGTTTTTTTATCGTATAATTTTATTTTTGCGATGGAAACCTTTTCTGGTGCTCCATTTGTCCCTACAAGAAAATTCACAATGATTTCTACTTTAACATGAGCTTTTTTCGCGGCTTCGGGAACTGCCGGTTCCACAATTTTGACGACACTTGGAGGTCGCCCCGGATTACCTACAATAGGTGCCCTTCCATTCCCTCCCATTCCGTTGAATTTAGGAACTTTTGCATTTTTATCATTCCCGATATCATTAAACTGCGGCAATTTCTCTTTGATAATTTGATCGTTTGGAACGACAACAGGTACAACCGGAGCCGGTGGTGCAGGCGGTGCACTACTCTGACTTGTAATCGGAATGTCTTCCAGAACAAGAGATTGATCTGATGATTGTGATGATTGGAAATCGTTATCAGACTTCATTACAGGCCATAAATTAAACAATGCTAATAGTATAAGTTCTGCAAAAATAATTCCCAGTTGTATTCTTATACGATATACGATATCTGTATTATCACGCTCATCGTTATTCATTTGCAATCATCCTAATTAATGGATGCAATATCAGCCGTCTCTGTTTTTTGAGTTTCCCCTCTTAACCGCTTTAATTCATTTTTCATGACTTTGTAGGCATGTTTTTTAAGATCCGATATAGAATCGAAATTTTGCGGATCAATAGGTTTAAGAATAGAAATATCAATATCCTGATGAAAAGAAAATTTCCAGTCTCCTGATGGTAGTAAATTACGAGTTCCATCCATAACTATTGGTTGTATTTTATAGTTATGTTTGGTTGCTATACTAAAAGCGCCATTTTTGAATTTATGTAATTTGCCATCCAAAGAACGCGTCCCTTCAGGAAAAAGAATTATCGGTATTTTATGATCTAAGAGTGGGATGATATTATTAAGCGCTTTAATAGCAGTTTTTTTATTACGATCAATACTGATATGTCCCGATAATTTCATAGTCCAGCCCATAAAAGGAACAAAAAACAAGCTTTTTTTGGATACCCATTTGAAAGTCCATGGCAACAAGGATTGAGTTGGCATATCCATAAAACTTTGATGATTACTTATAAAAATCGTCCCCTCTGTCTTTTCATAATTGTCGATACCATGGTAATGAACGTTCCAGGTCGGGATGGTCGACACATATAATTTCCCGCCCATCAGAAAAACCCAATTGGGTACTCTTTTATATTTATCGAATGGTGCGGTTATTATATAAGCTAATAAAACGAATGGAAACATGAGTATAAACATTCCCCCATAATAGACCCAAATAATCAAACTAAACAGTAAACGTATCATAACCTCATTTATCTAAAAATACGGAGTCAACTTATTAAGCTTATACTTGATATCAATTTTCTTACGTGAGGTTATTAAAAAACGTATACAACAGATAAAAATTTTAATTTAAATATTTTTGTTAAGTCCGTTAGTAATTTATCTTGCATCGACTTAAATGAAGTAAATTGTTTGATTTAATGAATCATTCCTAAGATCAGCATTAGTTTTAATACTACTCTTACTTTTTAAGCTATTTTCTTCGTTTAACCCACCATTCTGATTTCGTGTTGAAATCAGAACTTCCATCATTATGATTTGAGTGGTTTGATGCCGCATGATTATTTTCATGCATATCTGCTAAAAGCGCAGCCGTTAAAGCGGTTATATCTACTTTGTCACTATCATCACCCAACAAATTCATTTTTTCCGGTTCAAAAAACTTATTTACGAAATGAGTATCATAATTGGCATTCTGAAACGCCTGATGCTCCATTACGTAATAGCAAAATGGGATGGTGGTTTTTAATCCGGAAATATCATATTCCTTGAGTGCTCTTTTCATCCTGTTAATAGCTTCCATCCTGCTACGTCCATGAACACATAATTTGGTCATTAATGGATCATAATTAATGGATACTTCCTGATCTTCTTCAACACCCGTATCAACTCTGACTCCTATTCCGGTCGGCGGTCGATGGGTTTTCAGTAATCCGGTACTGGGCAGAAAATTATTTCCAGGATCTTCCGCACAAATCCGGCACTCAATAGCATGGCCATTTCTCTTTATATCTTCTTGTTTAAAAGGTAATACGTTACCCTCTGCGACCATAATTTGCAATTGTACCAGATCAACACCCGTAATTAATTCGGTCACCGGATGTTCTACCTGCAACCGGGTATTCATCTCTAAAAAGTAAAAATTCATATTCTTATCCACGAGAAACTCTACAGTACCGGCTCCCACATAATTACAGGATCGTGCAGCATCACGTGCAGCTTTCGACATCTCTTCTCTCAGTTCTTCAGTAATAAATGCACAAGGTGCTTCTTCCACAACTTTTTGATGTCTTCTCTGTATCGAACATTCCCGGTCGTAAAGGTGGTACACATTCCCATGCCGATCCGCTATAATTTGAAACTCAACATGATGCGGAGATTCAAGGTATTTTTCAACATACACACGATCATCGCCAAATGCATTTTTAGCTTCTGAACGGGAAGCCTTTATACTCGATTTGAACATTGATTTATCATACACGATCCGCATTCCTTTTCCACCGCCACCGGCAGCCGCTTTGATTAAAACCGGATAGCCAATTTCATCCGCAACCTTTTCCGCTTCTTCGATACTTTTCAATGCCGTTGTGGTACCCGGTGGTAAAGGTAAACCAGCCTTTTTCGTTATTTCACGGGCTTTTGTCTTATCCCCCATGACACGGATGGCTTCAGGATCCGGACCCATAAAAATAATTCCCTCGTCTTTACATCTTTGACTGAAATCGGCGTTTTCACTCAAAAATCCATAACCGGGATGAATGGCATCCGCACCGGTAATTTTCGCCGCCTTAATGATTTTATCCATATTCAGATAACTCTGTGAGGAAGCTGCTTCTCCAATATGAACGGACTCATCGGCTAAACGAACATGGGGTGATGTGGAATCGGGATCCGAATAAACAGCAACGGTCGGTATGCCCATATCGCGACAGGTTTTAATGACTCGAACGGCAATTTCACCTCTGTTGGCTATTAATATTTTTGTAATTTTCGGCATGAAGTATCAGACTAAATAATTATGATGACGTTTCTCTCTTACTTGTTGAATATAATACTTCTATACTTTATTGAGAAGTCGAGCTTCTATTATTACTCCTGACAGTGAGTTAATGACGATGGAAGACGAACGACAGTGGCTGTGAATAAATAGAAAGGCAAATGATACATGTCCTATTTTTTTAGGTAGTTGTGTATTTCATGGAAGAGCTTCTCTCCTGAGAGAGATTGAGAGTGGGTAAGATAAGCGAAAATAAGCCAATCACTTAAATTATTTAAGGAATTGAGTTATAGTTTACACGGCTTCTTCAGTCCGTCTTCCTAATTATTATATCGAATTCACGTTTAATTAGTTTTCAAGCATCTGTATAATTTTCATCTCTTGATGTTCGACTGTTCCACCATATCTGCGGTAAGCTGCCTATTTTTTCCATTTTGCTTACATAGGCCCTTTTGTTGAACACCTGAAAACCATTTTCAACGATTTTATCCAGTATACGGCTATAATTATGATGAGCCAGGTAAACCGGTACTCTTGTTCCGGAAGTTAACATTGGAATCCCTTTCTCTGCACTTTTATAATAAGATCGTGCTCGCTCAATTTGCACAATCATAAACTCTTTGAAATTTTTCGAGACACGATGTTCAAAAAGATCGGTTTCAGAAATTCTAAATTGATGTAACTCATCCAGTGGCAGATAAATCCGGTCACGTTCTAAATCCTCCCCAATATCACGCAAGATATTAGTAAGTTGCATGGCAATCCCCAAATCCACGGCATAATCAAGAGCTTTTTTATTTTCGTATCCAAAAATCTCAGACGAAATTAATCCAACAACAGAGGCTACTTTGTAAGAATAATCATATAGTTCATCAAAATTCCGATATCTCTTTTTATTCAGATCCATCATCACACCGTCTATCAACATTAAAGGTAAATCCAATGAGATAGGATAATGACGGATGGTGTCCCTGAAAGCCAGTAGAACAGGATTATTCCCGTAATAATTGTGATTATACACCCGTATGAGGTCAAATTTCCACTGCTCCAATAAACGTACGCTATCGAGTTCATGTAACATTGCAGAATCATTCTGTTGCTCTTCGTCCACAATATTGTCGAGCGTTCGACAAAGTGCATAAACGGCGAAAATTGCCCGTTGTTTTTCATTAGGTAAAAATCGCGTAGCTAAATAAAAAGTTTTAGCATACTCTTTTGTGATGTAACGGCAATAATTATATACTACCCGAAGCTCAGGATCTAAAAGCTCCTCTATAACGCTTCTATGGAAGGATGATCGCTCATAAAAGGGCCGAAACAGAGTATACGAATAGCGTAAGATATTATAATTCATATTCTTATGTATTAATTTCGCCACTCATTACATTTACTAACACTCTAATCATGTTATCTGATAAATAGTTCCAATCGGATATATTTTTTTATTTCTATGCAAATCATCACTTGTTAATAATCGGTTTTGCAAGATTCTAATTGTACTTAGATATGCATTTGCCAGATTAAACAGTTCAAAAAACTTGTCTCTCTTTATAATTAAATAATTTTTACCGCATTTTTTTTATCTTATAGATTAAATTTATCTACACAAAATAAATTTAGACAACACAATGAATTTTAATTAAGACAGTTTCACATATAAGAAGTTCTTACAATTTTATTTATTATATTTTATTTGCGTTTTTTAAACAATTATTGAATCATAATTCAGTTAATAAGGATTTAATATTAAGAATATTACCTTTTTAAGTAATATTTAATAATTACACTAATTTATACAGTCATGGCGAAAAAAGTAACTATCTACGATGTAGCGAAAAAAGCAAACGTTGCCATCTCAACGGTATCAAGGGTTTTGAATGAATCCCCTTATGTATCGGTTAAAACTAAGAAGAAAGTAAAAAAGGCAATAGAGGAATTAGAATTTTATCCCCAGGTAAATGCCCGTAAGCTGGCAAGCAAAGAGCCTCAGATGATTGCTATGGCTGTACCCACATTTACTACACCTTTTTTCAATGAAGTCTTAAAAGGGGTAAAAGACGAAATTACAAATATTGACCTGGATTTGATCATTTTCAATACGGGTTCTGCTGAATCAAAAGAGAATTTTAAGAAATTTCTTGATCGTGGTACCCCTGACGCCATTATTATATTCTCCATCGAAATCGACGATGAAATTGCCCGGCGTCTTACCCATATGGATGTCCCGATCATCCTGGTCGATACCAAACATCCCAACTTCGATTATTATTGGTGGGATAATTATAAAGGCGGATTTCTGGCAGGTGAACATTTAGCGAAACAAGGAT
>DATFMK010000694.1:0-3384 GCA_035267005.1 Balneolales bacterium | reverse complement strand
AATCTTTATAAGGTACTGGCCACGTGGAAATATATAATAATTCCCGAATAATCAGAAATGTATATCTCTTTACGTATTTTATACGATACATTACCAGTCAACATTGAGTTAATGCCACTATATACGATTCAATATATTAAGGATTGTTTTATTACTTTTAAAAGGGTTAATAAATTGTTTAACAATAGTTAAGCATTTAATAGAATGACTTATTTTTACGCATTTTTGAAACCGCCCGGATCAGGTTAAATAGCATATACTATTTGAGATAAAAAGTCTATATGAAAATTTAATTGTACCAATCACAGACTATCAATTTTTCCCCGGATCGTATTTTTATCTTCTTGTGTCCGGGCAAGGGAAAGTGCTTTATGGAGGTAATTTCTCGCTTTGCTAATGTTGATGTCTTTGTAAAGGTCGCCGAGTAACGTGTAGTGATAATGATTCGTTGTCAAATGCAGTTTTTCGGCTTCAGCTATGGCTGCTGATTTACCATGGACTTTTGAAAAGGCATAAATCCTGTTTAATGCGGCAACAGGGGAATATTTTATTATTAATAACCGATTATATAGCTGCAATATATTCTCCCATTTTTCTTTTGTGTCGGTTTTGACGGTATACCACCAGGCGATACCAGCTTCCAAATGAAAGGATGATACATGATCACCATGAGAGGCCTGTTTCAAATAATAAGCACCTCTTGAAATTAATTCCTCATTCCACAATGCTCTATCCTGGTCACGGTACAAGATCATCGTTCCATAATCATTTTCACGTGCTGCGAATCGCGATGAATGGAAACACATAAGGGCAAGCAGTGCGTTAGTATCCGGTGTTTTGGTTTGATCGTTTTTAACGAGCAGGTAAGTCAACCGCATGGCTTCAAGACATAGATCTTTTCTCAAAATCTGATTATTACTTTCAGAATAATAACCTTCGTTAAAAAGTAAATACAGGGTGGTCAGAACGGTTTCCAAACGTCTGTCGATTTCACAGGCAGAGGGTAATTCAACTTGTATCGTTTCGTTGCGTAACTTTTTTTTAGCCCGGTACAGTCGTTTATTGATGGTTTCTTTATTGGTCAGTAATGCGGTGGCAATTTCCTCAATGCCAAAACCGCAAAGAATACGGAGCGCCAGTCCAATTTGTGCCTCAGTGGATATGGATGGGTGGCAGATGGCGAATAACATTTGAAGCTGGCTGTCCGATATATGGTTATCGGATAAATCAATTTCCATTTCATTGTTTTCCGGTTCAGAATATTGTATCCGGCCGGCGATCTTTTCCATGAAAATTTTGTTATGCTTGAGATAATTCCTGGTTTTATTTTTGGCTACCGCATACAACCAGGCGGTAGGATTTTCCGGGATCCCCTTATGAGGCCAGGTTACCAGGGCGGCAGCAAAGGTTTCACTTGTGATATCTTCGGCGACCTCCATATGTTCCAGGCCAAATACTACGCAAAGAACAGCAGTTATTTTACTGAATTCTGTTCTGAATAAATGCGGTATTATTTCCTGTTCTTTCATAAAAAGGAAGCAGCCTCTGTTTTATTGCAGAGGCTGCAAGAGTGCTTATTCCGGTCCATGATATTTGGCTATTTTACGTACTTCCACGCTATTGCCTTCTCCCTGCAGTACCGGGCTGCCTTTTGCAAAATCAACGGCTTCTTCAACCGACTCCGCCCTGACAATGATATAACCGCCTATGGTTTCTTTTATATCTCCAAACGGTCCGTTGGTTACAACATTGTTATGCCTTACGACCCAACTGTCATCAAATGATAACCCGTTTCCGCGGCTGACTAATTTATCCTGTGCGGCGATGGTTCCCAGCCAATCCATGGTCTGCTGCATCCAGATCTGTATTTGTTCCGGTGATGCAACCTTATGGCCATCTTCATGTCTGAATATTAAAACAAACTCTTCCATAATGATTACTATTAATTGTTAAGATTTGAATTACGATGCTTCACTATTATAACAATTCGGATGGGAGATATTGGACAACCCAAATTAATTTATACAGTCTCATTTATAATACAAAGTTGATAGCCTGTAGGTGGATATGATGGTTTTATAATAGCATTTAAGAGACTATTACCCGGTCACCATGGCTGGGCGGGGTGGATATGACAAGAAAACGAATATTTTCATCGGAGTTATTACGCAATTGGTGTTGTATCCCGGCAGGAATATGCAATCCCTGATTGGTATTTAATTCGTGGATTTGACCATCTGCTTCAATTATTGCTATTCCCGATAGCATATAAAAAAATTGCTCGGATTTAGTATGATAATGCTTCACTTCAGTACCTCCGGGTGGCACCTGTTCTTCAATAACACTCAGATTTGGTGACTTTGCCAAATGCCAGCCGTCACATTTTTCCGCCCAAATGTAATGTTCCGCTTTATCTGTGGAAATAATATTCATAAATGTACTATGATCATATTAAAGGAATTAAGTGCCTGTTGCATCAGGCTGTATGATGCAAAAAATATGTTCTTTTGAATTAATAATACAACATAGCTAATAACAAAGGATAAAACGGGAATATGGTTAATCGTGTTGATATTATTGCTCATAATGTCGGTACACGTCCGCGTTTATTGAGCCACCAGTGCATACACTTATGACCGAAATCAATGGGTTCGCAGTACATGAGCGGACAGCCACCAACGATGTATTCCATTTCCAGGCGTTCACACTCGTTTACGGCTTCATCCGAAACACTCCCGTCTCCAAATGAACGATGAAACCAGACACGATTAACACCGTGTTCTTTACATTCCCGGACAATCCCGACCGATATTTTGGGATGAGTGGCAATTATCACACCATCGAGAGTGGCCGGGACGGATGCAATATCCGGGTAACAGGTAACGCCTTCAACTTCTTTGGCATTGGGATTCACCGGGAATACTTCATACCTGCTGTCTCTTAACTTTTTGAATACGGCGTTGGCGGCCACATCCCCGTGTCGTGATACACCTGCTACAGCGATGCGTTTACCATCCAGAAATTGTGCAATTGAATCCGGTACTTTTTCCATAATAATCTCCCTTGTTGCTACTCTTGATTAGCCGGTGTAATGGCCGGGCATTAATCTAATATATTCAAAATCTTATTGGTATCCAGTGTTCCTGTTGTATTGTGCTTGTAATGTATGATGTGAGATTTTAGAAATAAATAAAATGAGTGTCTGGTTAAGAACAGTATGGTTCATTTTTTACCCTTTTGTTTTCAGGAAAAAGGAAGTGTTGATCATGATGAATGAGAGAAGATAGGTATAGGTTCCTACAGCAAGTTGCCCTGGACCCATGACAAATAAGCTGAATGAGAAAACATATAGTAAGGCAAAGGCTAAGAGGAACCGGTACCAAC
>DATFMK010000693.1:0-5393 GCA_035267005.1 Balneolales bacterium | reverse complement strand
GCCTGTGACCTTCAGGTTATTATAATAAATCCCTGCCGATAGCCTCAACCAATTGCTGAACGGCTGCCAGTCGAGCAATGCGGAAAAGGATTCCATAGTCAAATTCGCCTGGTACGCAACGTCCACATCATTTGTTGTAGTCGAGCCATTAAGCGTGTACGGTAAATAATTACCGCCAAGGCTCAAGCTGAAATGTTTGCCGAACGAGCGTGTTAACGCCACACCCGGACCCGTAGTCCCGGCGCGAAATGTAATCCCATAATTTTGTGCCGCTGCACTACTAACCCCTAACATTACCGACAGTAATGCCAGTAAAACTGCTTTTTTACCCATAGTCAACCTCATTGTTGTAATTGCCGTTTCAGAATCCCCCGTAACCCAATAATATTAGTACAAACCCATATTGATTTTTAAAAGAGAGGATACCTTTATTAATATTTCCCAAACACCTGTGTCGATGATACATTATTTATGCAAATATTACAAACAAAAATCAGAAATATTACAAAAATTATGTGTGCAGGTTATCAACAGGTAATATGATTTAAATACAGTTAAATAAATATTTAGATAGTGAGTCATAGGCGGCAATATGGATAATATTATTGTAGATATATTTTATGGATATCTTTAGTATGCAACATATAATTTTTGTGATTGGTGCCGAATGCAGAAGTAAAACCAGCCTGGCATTTTGAGTTTTCGGTTTTTTTGAACGTTGGATGAGCCCCTCCACATTATAAAGATCAGTAAAAGCAGTAAATATTTTTTCATAATATTGGATTAGCTATTATCCATTTATGATGGCTTAAATTTTAATTTATACCTCACGAAATGGGTTAATCCTTTCTTATTTTTCTCCATCGCATATACGTACCCGTTTTTGATCGCTTTAATATATTTATCCCTTGGCCAAGTGAAGCGGGCGATTAGGTTTCCGTTAGGATTTAATACCCACCACTGGTAGACTTTCATATTTTGAACAGTCGTTGCTACCCAAAGCCGGTTTTGGTCATCAATTTTCATGTTCACTAGAACCGGCCAGTACTTGGGTAGATTCATAAATTTCATTTCACTAATAAATTTATCGGGTAATCCATATTGAGATGCCGATTTTTTCGTCAATAGAAGTTTGGTATGTGGATAATAAAAAGTATGCAAAGAGGCTCCATGTGGACTATATACCTTGATCAAAAAATTTTCAGGTTCGGCCTGGTAAATATTGTTTTTACTTGACAGGACGGTCCATGAAACTCCGAAAAAAATAATAAAGAGGTAACCCTCCTGCAAAGCGATTACTCAACCTAATACGTGTATCATTTTTAAAATCAAATAGTTTTTTTGATGATATATCCCCATCTTTATTTAGCAGGTAAAACATACCTTTGGTGTCATAATTCTGCCATTTTTTAGGTAATTTTTGAGGATTATGCATATTACGGGAAATGACACTTGAAAGAAATTCAGCGAGATACGTATTATTATTTCTTACGTATAATTTTTCTATAAATGGAAATGAACCCTTTAATGACGGATAGTTCACCCTGTTTCCGGCGAGCGTAATGGTATTATCGAGTGCCAGGGGGTGAAGTGTAAAGATACTTTCTTTCAGTTGATTTTCATCATACACATATAATTGATCCCTCATAATTTGTAATTTAAATATAGAAAGAAATTCTCCGGGACCCTTGCCTCCCAAGTGAGTAAGATATCGGCCATCGGGTGTAAGTACTTTGCTGATTGTTTGCAATAAAAACCCTTCCTGAACTGTCAACAGCGATGGCTCCTATTCGTCCGATCGTCACATTCTTAGAACTACCATACATGGCATCTTTTTTGAAAGAAATGTTTTGTTCGGGCTTTGTATCAGCCGGATAAACGGTCAGGTTTTTGAGTTTTTGAAACTGTTTGGGAACTTTGGCTTAATCCTTAACTGAAGGTAGGTAAGTGGGTTCCATTAGTCGGAATTTGGATTTGTGGGATTTATGGATTTAAGGAGTATAAACCCAATCCAATAATCCCTTAATCTGAGAAATCCCAATTCAGACAAAAGAAGGTAAAGATCTGGTTGTAGACGATTCGATATTGATTGTTTGTTTTTAATTGTCTGAATCGCAGATTCCTGCGTATTTATGGATGAATGCGGATGGGGACCCGTCGTCAGTCGTCCGTGGTCTATTTAAATATTAAATAATGTATTTAGCTCGTATTGTATCATTTCATCGTTATTTTATATCTCACGATATGTTCTAAGCCATTTTTATTTTTCTCTTTGGTGTATAGATAACCTTTTTTAATCACTTGAATCGGTTTATTTCTTGGCCAGGTGAAACGTGCTAATAATTTGCCATTTTGATTCAAAACCCACCATTGGTACAATTTCATTTTTTTTACTACGGCAGCCACCCAAAGTCGATCTTTATCATCTATTTTCATGTCCATCAGAACTGGCCAGTTATGTGGTAAATGAAAAGAAATCATATATTTATGGAGGAAATCATGTCTAAAATTTGTTTCAGCTAATCCAACTTTATATGCGTTTTTTGGGTCAATGGAATTTTGACATGCGGATAATAAAAAGCATGCAGATAGGTTCCTTTTGGATTATAAATCTTAATCAAAAAATAGCCAGGTTCGTCAGCCAGGTAAATATTATTATTACTAGAAATGACTGTCATTGGACGCCCGAAAAAAAACTTTAATATTGTCAAATATTATGCCAACCAAAGTCCACGTTACATTAAAATCTAAGATTTTCTTTGTTGATATATTTCCAGTTTTATTTAACAAGTAAAATAATTCCTTGAATTCAACATTTTGCCATGGTTTATATTTATGAGAAATTGGATTTAACATAAATCCAGCGAGATATGTATGATTATTCCTTACATACAAATTATTTATTTCTGGGAAAGCTTTTTTTAATGCCGGATATTTACTCCTGTTCCCGACAAGTAAAACTGTTTTTTTATTTGCCAGTGGATAAAGCGAATGTACACTTACTTTCTGTTGATTTGCATCATAGGCATATAAATAATTATTGCGAATCTGTAAACTATTTAAACGCACAAATTCACCGGGCCCCTTCCATTACTTCCAAATTGTGTAAGAAACTGACTGTCGGGTTCAAACACATCAATGGTCATTTTTTGTGAATCCACAATAAAAACTCTTCCTGAACTGTCAACAGCGATGGCTCCTATTTGTCCTATCGTTACTTTCTTTGAACCGCCATATACGACATCTTTATTGAAAGAAATGTTTTTTTGGGACTTTGTGTCAGCTGGATAAACGGTCAGGTTTTTTAACTTCCGAAATTGTTTGGGTACTTGATTGGCTTTATGGGATGAGCAATCGGCTATAATTAATATGAAAGAGAATGTTATCACTTTTTTAGTGATTGATGTACTAACAATATCTTTCATCGGATCAGGATAGGTAGATAACATCATTTCTGATTTAGCATTAGTCAGGCAAACCTGTTTATTATAACCACAAACCATTTAAAGATTAGTCTCATTGATTCAAGATAGAAAAACTCAATACTTAAATAAATAAGGGGCATTGAAATTTACCTATTTTTACTTGATTTGTGTGTAATGTAAACCACCGAGCTATCATAAAAAAGAAGACGCCCTAAGATCATTACCTTATAGAGGTATATAAATCGCAACAAAATCCTAAGGAGTCTTCTTATGAAAAGTTATAGTCAAATATACATAGGAATAGATCTACATCACAATCAAAGTACCGTAGGGTATATGGATAACGATGGCGAATATTTTGCTAAAGATCGCATCCCGACCACTTCAAAAGCTTTGCAAGGGGCCGTCGTATCGATTACGGCCGATCATAAACATCTGACGATTGAACAAGGGAACATGTCCTTTTGGGTCGGAGAACAACTTCGCGATTATGTGGATCGACTCATCATCTGTGATCCGCGTAAGAATAGTCTGATTAGCCAGGGCCTGGCGAAGAATGATGGTCTGGATGCCTATCATCTCTGTGAGTTATTACGTATGGGGTCCCTCAAGCCAGTATGGCGTCCCAAACAGTTTGGAGATCGCCGCCTGTTCTTCCATCGGATCAAGGAACATCTTCGTCTGAAGAAAAGTATAGTGGCCAATAAACGTCAACTGCAGGCCACCTTTCGCCATTGGGGGTATAACCGGACGCTCACTAAGGGCGACTATGTCCATCCTGAGGCGGCCTTAGCGGGTATCGAACCGGCCGGTCTAGCCCGGGAATTAGCCGAGAAGTTCACCTATATTCAGATGATAACCCGGCAAAGAACCCAGCTGTTTGAACGCATCCGGGAACAAGGCCAGAAGTATCCGGAGATTTCCGAATTTCAGAAAATGGCGGGAGCCGGGCCGATCACGGCTCATACGTTTTCCGGGTACCTGCAAACCCCTCACCGGTTTCGAGATCGCGGCCAACTGATCCGTTTCTGTCAGTTAGCGGTACGTAAATATAGCAGTAATGGACGTCGTCTGCGAGCCGAACATCTCAGTAAAGCGGGTCATGGTTGTCTCAAAGATGTGGCTTATACCATTTGGAATGGAGCCATGAAGGGAACCAATGAAGTCAGTGGTTTTTACCAGGCTTCCCTGGAACGCTGTGGCGATAAAGTGAATGCCCGCTTGAATACCGAACGAAAAATCTTAATTACCTTATGGAGTATATGGAAGCATAACCGAACATATCAGCCAGAGAAATTTTTCTCTGCTAACGGGGATTCCGCCCGATAGCGATACGTGAGCCCTCGCTTATCGATTCGGCGGGGAAGCTTCGATCGGGTTGCCGGAGAGCCTCCACTCCTGTGTTTAGATCGTGCGGGCAGATGGCCCCCGTAAACTCAACACCGAGCTTAGACCTCCGGCCTGGAAGCCCCATATGATCCTAGGTCCGTAGCCTCTGGTAAGATCCTTTAGACCGAGAGCTTCGAGACTCTGATATAAGACTGGTAGAAGAAAACCGAGCGAGCCATGGATCGGAAGGATCGCTGCCGATCCGTCACCAAGAATCCGATAAGAATAGAGCCGCGTACTATTGGAACACGTGAATTTACTGTAATTAGGGCGTCTTGAAAACTCAAAAATTTATTTCGAGATCGTCGTAGGAAAAATACATCCTTGACTTTCTTTTTTATAAAAGCACTGAGAAAAGAGGCAAATTGTAAATATTAAGAAATAAAAAAATATTTGCTATGTTTTCTTCATGTCCTCTGTGGTTAATAAAATCCGTGTTCCATTTGTCAGAATTTGGATTTGAATTTAACCACAGAGATTTATTTAAGAAGAACTCCACTCCATGTTATCAAGGGATTGGTGTCCATCTATTTTTTTTTATAAATATAATAGAGTACATATAAAAGTAAATAATATAAA
>DATFMK010000692.1:0-2722 GCA_035267005.1 Balneolales bacterium | reverse complement strand
AAAGGGCATCCTTGCCTTTGGATTAACACAGGGAGAAAGTGGGGGACTTGATTTACAATTATATGCTTAAATCATCAGTTCCTAAAATAGAAGATTTTGAACCGAAATCAATGTTGTGATTTCTTGCCAGTACAACAGGTTCAAACATCTCAATTTTAATTACATATATCGTATTTCTTACAAAATTGCAAAAAAGGCAAACCCTGTTAAAAGGATTTGCCCTATTGAAAAACGATATCACAGGTTCTGAAGCGGCTTTTGGGATTGCAAATATATTGCAGCTATTCAAGATTTCGAATTGATGGTTTCGATCCGAAACGTGACCACATTAGAGCTGTTTAAATTGAAGAATTAAGGTAGAAATCAACACAATTTGTATTTCAGGCTTGATTTCTATATGGGGTCTAAGCTTCCGATTGGTGGGCAGTTCTTAAATTCGTATTACTACTCAGCCATTTAATCTACCTGATGAGCAGTTAAAAATATCGCCTTGGAAAGCGCATCAAAAAATTGTTGGTAAGGCTCTGGGTCCTCCACTGCGGTAATATTATATTGAGCATTCGCCCGTACTATTAGCTGAGTTTCACCACGCGGCCTGACCGATACTGTCATGCGAAGGGTGTACCTTTCCAATTTAGTAGCACTAACGGCGCCAAGGACATCGTCAGCCTTGTCGACTATAAATCCAAGGTCCTGAAGAGTGGCAATCACCGTGCGTAACATTTTTTCTCTGTCCGTAGTATCAAATGCACGGGTCTGGATAGATCTGAGTTTGACTTGAGATCCCTTCGTTGCCAGTACCTGTTTCGTAGAGGGAGCACATGAAATTAACATAATAAGAACAATTAAAAGTGATAACAATAGTATTTGTTTTTTTTTCATATCTCGTGAGCCTCCAGAAATACTGACTGCGAAAGTTTATCAAAGAACTCTTGATAAATCTCTGCCTCGTTAATACCTTCCCGTCTGGTTATCTGTCCCTGAGTGTTGATCACAATCCTCTGAAAAGTGATCCTTACTGCGGTCTGGCATTTAGATTTATCAGTTTCATCAATGTGAACCGGACGTGTGACAAGCGAGGACCGAATCAATTGTTGCTTGTCAACAGGCGTGACTGCGCCAGTTAACAAAGCAACTATGACAGCGCCAGCAATCTGTCCTGCGCTTGTGGCATCACGTTCTTTGGAACAAGCAATAACACCCAGATCAGTTTCGCTTTCATTAATGGTAAATCCCAGGTCCTGCAATACAGCAGCCGAAGCTGAAAGTAATGTTTTTTCATCCGTATCGAAACGTCGAGTTTGAAGTTGTCGATTTTTCAAGTTTTCTTTAGATAATTGGAGTGCCTCTTTAGGAATTGTTGGGGCACAACTAGCAAAAAGAAACAAAAAGACAATAATAGTAACAATCAATCTATAGAAAATATTATATTTCATATTGTCCCCTATTGTTAAAAACTTGATTGTCTATAAGCAAAATCACGGACCTTATTTTGTTCATCAAACTTTATTATAACAGTTAATGTCCGCTGTGATGTAGATGCAGCCCCAGAGCCCCTCGAAAAGCCTGATCCAATGCCGCCACCCACAGCTCCGCTTCCACCTGCATTACCCCCTAAAATCAGTGCGGAAATACCACCTGAACTGGTGGAATAAGCGTGATCTGTAGCAATTTTATCATAAACCCAAACTTCACGACGTTTTTCATCTGTTGTCACCATATTAGGTGAACCTAAGACTTCAACAACTTCCGCGTTGCTCATGCCAACACGAACTTCGCGTTGCACTTTGCCGACCGAAATCCGATCAGCATCAGGGTTGCTCACGTCTTGTCGATGTTGGGTTGCTGACATACAGCTAACACAAAATACTACAATTAAAACAGCAAAAAAAGCTGCATGAACTATTCTCATAACATCCTCCAGTAAGCATTAACGTCTACCTAATTAAAGTTAAATATTAATAGAAGTCAGAGCTATATGGTTTATACAGATTATGCTCTTTTCTTATTTTTTAGTTTTTTTGGTCTAATACACATGAAAAAATTGATATACATTCATCTCTATTCATTGCTAATACGCTCTATTACTTTTTCGGCGTGAGAGTAGGAAAACTTTAGAGATTTTTATGTGAAAATTTTAAATATTTTAAATGGCCTAGATTGTGGCATTAATTGGTGGGATGAAACGAATAGAAGGGGTATTGTTGATTACAGATACCTTGCCAGTATCGCTATTATTCACAACAACAATTTATATACAGATATCACCTCTTTTATTCGTTTCACCATCTAAAAACTGTCAATCCCCCAGATTTTGCAATTCTTTTGTTGGTAATTTCTTTGATTAGCACTGTTTTTTTAACATTCTCTTCAGTATTACTCTTATTCTTAGAATAGTTGTAGTAAATAACGATACCAACAACAATAGTAATTGCTAACAATGCCCATCCAGCGTCATCAGAGACAGAGTTGCTAGTGCCCATAGCACTCACAAAATCAGGGGTGATTATTGTACTCAATAATGCAAAGATTAATGAAAATATAATTACTTTTTTAATCATGACGCACCTCTCTTTGAATACGTGTACTGTAATGCCAAATATGACTAAGTGATGTATCAAGATGTATTATAAATCCTTTATATCAGGGTAGTTTTTTTTACTGGAATCGCTGAGTAGCAAGAACATCCATAGACAAAAAATGCAAACTAACATTGCAATGA
>DATFMK010000691.1:0-6425 GCA_035267005.1 Balneolales bacterium | reverse complement strand
AAATATTATGGCGATACAGATCCCATTGGTAAAACCATAACATACGATGGTAAATATCATTTTACGGTAATCGGCGTCATGAAAAATGTACCACAAAATACCATGCTGCGGCCCCAATTAATCGCTCCTTATGCTAAATTGACGGCCAAATCCAGGCAATCTGTGACATGGTATAAATTCGGTGATACATATACTTATCTGTGGCTGAAAAAAGGTACCTCATTAGGCCGGCTTCACAAAGATCTCAGGCAATTGCTGTTAAAAAATACCGGGAGTCATTTCGCTTCAATGCTCCACTTTACCGTATTGAGGTTAGCGAATATCCATTTTAAATCGAAAGCGATCAATGAATTAGCACCCGTCACGAATATTGACACCATTTATCTCTTTTCTTTTATAGCTTTTTTAGTCCTTATTATAGCCTGTCTGAATTTCATCAATTTGTCCACGGCACGATCAATACGGCGTTCTAAAGAAGTCGGACTTCGCAAGGTTATGGGAGCAAGGCGTTCAAGTTTGATTTATCAATTCTTCGGTGAGTCGTTTTTGATAACCATGATATCTGTCGGCCTGAGTTTGTTGATTTTTGAATTCCTGAACCCGCTTCTGAATAGTTACTTCAATGTCAGTCTGAATATCAATCCATTTGAAACAGGATATTTTTACGTAATCCTTATTGGGATAATCGTATCGGTAAGTTTGCTATCCGGTATCTATCCGGCCCTTTTCTTATCAAAATTCAAACCGGTAGATTCGTTAAGATCGGGTAAAACACCCGGTTCATCCAATGCCGGTCTGCGTAAAGCATTAGTAGCAATACAATTTGGTATCACCGTATTCTTAATTGTAGGAACAGCAATAGCTTATAATCAACTCAGTTTTATGCGAAATTCCAATCTCGGTTTTGAAAAGAAAAACGTAGTGGTTGTCAATTACCCTATTAATAAAACAGGGATGAAAGTAAAGTACCCGGTTATGGAACATGCATTTAAGTCCATTCCAGGAGTTACGCATGTATCCGGCGCTTATACACTTCCCGGAATAAACAGTAAACAAACCGAATCATTCAGACTTGAAACTAACAGTCCCGATAATTATACGACGCTGCAGGCTATTGGGGTCGGTTATAATTTTATTCCCACCCTTGGATTAACATTTTTCAAGGGGAGAGATTTCTCGAAATCATATTCTACCGATAAGAATCATGCTGTCATTCTCAATGAAGCAGCAGTCAAAAGCCTGGGGTTGACAAACCCTGTTGGTACCAAAGCATATCTTCCTGATGGAACAAATAAAGAAGGAAAAATGATATGGAAACCGGTAACAGTCATTGGGATCGTTAAAAATTTTCATGTCGCGTCCTTTCGTGAACAAATCGCTCCCATCTTTCTGTATATAAATCCCGGGTATTTTTATCATATAGCAGTTCGATTTCAGCCTCAATATGCTGGTACGATAGTCGCTTCCCTAAAAAAGAAATGGAATAATATTCTTCCGGCTGCATCATTCAATTATTCCTTCCTAACACAAACATACAACCATTTATACTCCTCTGATGCCAAAAGTGGTCGACTGATTTCGATATTTTCATTTTTATCCATTTTAATCGCCTGCATGGGTTTGTTGGGATCGATCTCATACACTATAGAAGTCAGGGTAAAAGAAATTGGCATTCGAAAACTGCTGGGGGCCTCAGTTGCAGGCATCGTCGCTATGCTTTCCAAAGACTTTTTAAAACTTGTAGGAATAGGATTTTTCATTGCCGTGCCCATTGCCTGGTATGCTATGCACCGCTGGCTGCAGAATTTCGCGTACCACATTCATATTGGCATTGGTGTATTTTTGCTGGCCGGGATTTTAGCGATGATCATTGCTTTGGCTACGGTGAGCTGGCAATCGGTTCGTGCAGCGTTGATGAACCCGGTGGAGAGCCTGCGCAATGAATAATTAGCAATTAGTAATGAGTAATTGAAAAGAAGCTTTCAGCGGTCAGCGATCAGCAGCGGGCTAAAGAAGCTGATGGCTGAGTGCTGAACGCTGAAAGCTATAACATTTTAACACTTAGATATTGTGTTACGAAATTATATCAAAATAGCGATACGGAATTTAAGACGTAACAAGCTATTCAGTCTGATCAATATCATTGGATTGGCTATAGGTACGCTATGCTGTCTTTACATCTTACTGTATGTAAATGATCAATACAGTTATGACAGTCAATATAAGAATGCATCGGATATTTACAGGGTAAATACAATTCTTACAGTGAAGGGTAAAAAGACAAAACTATCCACGGCATCGCCCCCCATTGCCCCGGCAATGAAAAATGATTTCCCTGAAATAAAACAGTTTACCCGTGTCATCAATACTGACTTATTTGGTGTTAAAGAACATCTTATACGCTATAAGAATAAAAAATTTTATGAAAAAAACGTTTTATATGCTGATTCTACGTTCTTTGATATATTTACCTATCATTTTATCTTTGGTCAACCTGCGGACGCATTATTAGAGCCTTACTCAGTGGTACTGTTTAAACCCGTTGCCGAGAAACTTTTCGGTGATAAAAATCCTGTTAATAAAGTCATAAAAATAAATTATGCGACTGGAAAACACGCTTTTAAAGTAACAGGTGTAGTGGATAATAGTCTCGGTCATTCGCATATAAAAGCGAGTATGTTTATCACAATGGACAGCGGTGGTGTGGGCCAATATGTTTTACGCAATAAGTCGTGGGGCAGCGGTAATTTTGTTAGTGAATATGTAAAACTTAAGCATAACACTGATGCTGCCGCACTCGCGGAAAAATTACCCGCATTCTTACATAAATACGGAGCCCAACAGTTAAAACAAAAAGGCTGGCAAAAAAAGCTTGTCCTTGAACCCGTAACTTCTATTCATACAACAACCGGTTATGCAAATGAAATGGGCAAACCCATTAGCTCATCATTTCTGTACCTATTACTATTAATCGCTGTGTTAATAGAGGTAATTGCTTGTATTAATTTTATGAATCTTTCTACAGCCCGGGCATCAAAACGTGCTAAGGAAGTCGGTGTGAGAAAAGTAATTGGTGCAGACAAAATGGCTTTGGTAAAGCAATTTCTGGGGGAATCTTTTCTGTTAACTTTTATTGGTGTTCTCATTGCACTGCCACTTTTATATATAGTACTTCCCTACCTTAATCAAATAACACAAGTACATATACAATTAACCTTTTTGAAAGATTACAGGGTATGGCTGGTACTTACATCTCTTATAATTATAACAGGATTCGTGGCAGGCAGCTACCCGGCTTTTTATCTTTCAGCCTTTAAAACAGTAAATGTTATCAAAGGGAATTTTACTCATCATATCTCTACAACTGGCATCAGAAAAGCGCTCGTTGTTTTTCAGTTTGTAGTATCCATCGTACTTATCGCAGGTATGCTCATCATTTATCACCAGTTGTATTTTATTAATCATAAAAATCTCGGATTTGATAGACACCAACGACTCATCTTCCATTTTTATTCCAGGAATTCGAAAAAAAAGATGTCTGCATTTGCAACGGAACTACGACAACTTCCCGATGTAAAATCAGTGAGTTCATCTAGTAATTACCTGAGCCAATTTATCTCATATGACCATGGGGTATACCTAAAAGATGAAAATAACATTGATGCTATAGATACGAAAATCATACTTTCAGACCGACATTTTGTAAAAACAAATGGTATAAAAATGATCGGAGGAAGGGATTTTCATCAGAATGATGATGGAAAAGTTTTAATCAATAAAAAATTGATGAAGCAGTTCGGATTGACGCTTCTAAATGCGCCGGGAACAAAATTATACATGCTATACCAGAATAATCGCAAGGTTCATGTAGAAATAGTTGGCGTGATGAACAATTTTAATTTTAATTCATTACACAAGGCTATAAAACCGTTTATGCTGATGTATAATACCAAAAGTAATTATATATCATATCTCACAGTTGCCGTAAACAGTAAAAATTACAAAAGCTTATTAGGCAAAATTAAATCCATATGGCATAAAGACTTACCTGCAACTCCTTTTACGTATGCCTTTTTAAATAAAAAAGTTCAGAAGCAGTACGAAACTGAAATCACTTTATCCAATATCATTAATTCATTTACATTGATTGCCATACTTATTTCATGCCTGGGTTTATTTGGACTTGTAACCTTTAGTGCTGTACAAAAAAGAAAAGAAATAGGTATCCGAAAGGTACATGGTGCATTGATTTCAGATATCGTGACCTTGCTTTCTAAAGAATTTCTAAAACTTGTAGGAATTGGCTTTCTGATAGCCATCCCCATTGCCTGGTACGCCATGCACCGCTGGCTGCAGAATTTCGCGTATCACATACATATTGGGATTGGTGTTTTTCTGCTGGCCGGGATTTTGGCGATGGTGATTGCTTTGGCTACGGTGAGCTGGCAATCGGTTCGTGCAGCGTTGCTGAACCCGGTGGAGAGTTTACGAAATGAATGACAAAGGCAATTAGTAATGAACGATGAGTGATTAGTAATTGAAAAAGTAGACAGTTCACAGTTTACAGAAAAGAAGATTTAATAACTATGAACTGTCTATTGAGAACTATAACACTCTTACATATTGACAGTAAAAAATTTAGACATTGTGCTTAGAAATTATATCAAAATAGCGATACGAAATCTTTGGAGGAATAAATCGATCACGACGATAAAGCTGATTGGATTGATTGCCGGTTTTACGGGGGTAATCCTGATCATCGCTTATGTCCGTTTTGAGATGTCGTACGATCATTATAATAAGAAAGCATCCCGGATTTACCGGGTGGATTTAACCGATACCACCAAAGATGTCACCGTCGCCCGGGTTCCTATCTGGACCGGACGTATCCTCAAGCAGGAATTCCCGAATGTGGAGAGCAGCACGTCACTGGCTGAAAGAAACACAAGTGTGGAAGTTGGTAACCAAACATACAGTGTTAAAAAACTTATAGCCGACAGTTCTTTCTTTAATATCTTTTCAATCCCGTTGATCAAGGGTAATCCTGAAACAGCGTTGTCCAGTCCTTACTCCGTCGTTATTTCACAGAAAACGGCTCATCGATTATTTGGAAATGAAAATCCGATGAACCGGTCGATCACCATATCGGCTAATAAGAAACATCCGTATCACGTGACCGGTGTGATGAAAGCTATCCCGGTTAACTCACAGTTTCATGGCGATATCATTCAGTCCACTGTTCAGTTCGAATGGGCATCGGCAAAATTGAACTGGAAAGGTTACACTTCTGTGCCACGGTATATTTTACTTAAACCGGGTATGAATATCCAATCATTAAAATCAAGATTGCCGAACCTATACAAAAAATATAATTTTCCACCGGCATATAAATTGTCCCTGATGCCATTAACTAGGATCCATCTGCATTCGCATCTCCCGGGTGATTTGGAAAAGAACAGCGACATTAAATATATCTACATCTTTTCGATCATTGCCCTTTTGATCCTTGGTGTTGCCTGTTTCAATTTTATCAATCTTACGACTGCGAGCTATATGAAACGAACCAAAGAGGTTGGCGTTCGTAAGGTCCTGGGAGCCGATCAATGGCAACTACGGATGCAATTTCTGAGCGAAGGTTTTATTCTTTTTACCGTAGCTGTCCTGATATCATATATTCTTGCGGAATTGATGATTCCATGGTTCTCCGGGCAGATGAATATCCCGCTGTCTGTTCATTCGGTTACCAATATCAAAACGATGGCTTACATCATCTTTTTAGATCTTGTCACAACGTTGTTAGCCGGATTTTATCCATCGATTTTTCTATCCCGTCTTTCTCCGTCATCTGTCCTTCGGGGGACCAAAACTCCGAATCAGGGACGTATCGGAACCCGTCGTTTACTCGTTTTACTGCAATTTGTGATTTCTGTCGGATTGGTTGTCGGTACGCTTTTTATTTACGGACAAATGCATTATATCCGTACTAAAAAACTCGGTTTCAATAAGAAAAACGTACTCATGTTCCCGTCTGTAAATTATGGTTCCGTTTATGTCCCTTTCAAAAATAAATTGATGGAGTTTCATGGCATAACCGGCATAAGTATTGCAAGCTGGGACCCCACTAATGATTATGGCGGTGGTTCAACATGGAGTGATAAAAATGATTCCACAAGAATCCACAATTTTCACATGATCTTCGCTGATTTCGATTTCCTGAAAACCATGCAAATTCCGTTAGTTTCAGGAAGAGATTTCTCCGAAAAATATGGTTCCGATATTGCCCGGGTCGATTCTATCCTTCAGAAAGCTAATCATACCCATTCGATGAAGCTTCTTAGTGAAAGGCCGATGCTTCTCAATCAAAGTGCGGTTAAGGATTTGGGATTAAACCATCCGGTTGGTAAACGCCTGGATTATAATGGGCT